>JBDSIO010000336.1:0-18308 GCA_039917895.1 Fibrobacteria bacterium
CGGTTATGGCTAGGTCGCAATCGGCCAAGGCCGCGCGCCAGGAGTCCTCGCTCCAAGCCGGGGCGGAAAGCGCCACGCGCCCGGGCACAGGGTTGAGCGAAGCGGTTAAATCCAGGGCGGCCTGGACGGAATCTTTCCGTGCCGCGGCATCCGCCCCGAAGGAAGCATCCGCACCGCTGGAAGCACCCGTAACCCAGCCGATACGCAGGTCCGGCCGCATCGCCTCCAGGGCGCGCACGAGATCGCCCGAAACTTCGCGCACCGCTTCCGGTGACGGTCCGAAGCAGGGGAATTCCAAGGGAAAACGGAGACCCGACGGGGTCTTTCCGGATGGGGAATGCGCCGAGGAATGAGCGGAACGGGGCATGGCCTCAATCCGCGGGATCATGGATGAGCGCGCCGCCGCTCCTGACATCGGACTTGCCGCCGGTTTTTTCGATCAGGCGGACTTCCGCGATGACGATATCGTGCGAGAGGGCCTTGCACATGTCGTACAGGGTGAGGGCCGCTATGCTGGCCCCGGTCAGGGCTTCCATCTCCACGCCGGTTTTCTGATGGCAGCTCACGCGGCACTCCACGACCGCTTCGCGTTTGTCGTTCAAATGGATGCGCACCTTGCAATCGTCGAGGGCCAGGGGATGGCAGAGCGGGATCAGGTCCGAGGTCTTCTTGCAGGCCATGATGCCGGCGATGATGGCGGTCTGGAAGACCGGTCCCTTCTTGGACGCGATATCGCCGTCCTTGAAATGGGCCAGCACGGCCGGGGGCAAACGCACGATGGCCTGGGCCGCGGCTTCCCGGCGCGTGGGGCTCTTGCCTCCGACATCGACCATGGTCGGCTGGTTGGTTTCATCGAGATGGGAAAACATATGCCTAAGGTAAATTTACATACAGGAGCCTCCTCTTTTATGAAGGAGGCCCCCGGAAGATGGGGGAGATGCCGAGGGGCGGCCCGGACTCGACTGCCTTACTCGCCATCCGCTGACCCGGGGAGGGCCACGGAGGGGTTTTTACCGCCTTTGGAGCGTTACCGCATCTCCCTTTATAACTCGTTCTAATTGGAAAAACCGTCCTGAATCCAGGAAATCCCGTATGAACCGAAACGCATACCCATATTCCAACGTAATGAGAATTCCAATGACCCGCCCCCGGCATGGGAATTCTCGATAAATCATAATTTTAGCCCGCAAATACAGGTTGTCGATCCTGGGAGAAAGTGCGTACTTTTGGTGCGCACCCCCTGGTCCGCTTGCGGGTTCGATCGGTTTATAATGATTGGTAAGGTTTGGGAGGAAAGGGATCCAAGTGATGGCTGAAGGACCGCGCATCTATGCCTTCCTGGATTACCGTGCCTATCTAGCCGCGTGTTTCGACTATCGCAAGCAACAGGATCCGGAGTTTTCCCTGCGCACCTTTGCGAGCGATCCGCTCCTGGGTCTTTCCAGTTCCAGTTTCATCTCCGCGGTCCTGAAAGGCCGTAAGAACCTGAGTCAGAACCTGCGGTTGAGGTTCGGACGGGCCCTGGGACTGGAACCCGCGGAGCTGGCATATTTCGAATTGCTGGTGCAGGGCAACCAATCCCAATCCGCGGACGAGAAATCGCACTACGAGGCGCAAATGGCCCGCTTCCACAATGCGCGGGCGCGCGAACTTGGCGAGGGTCAGCAGCGATTCTATGCGCGCTGGTACTATCGGGTGGTCTGGCATTTTATCGGATTGCGACAGGACATCAACAGTCCGGCGCGCATAGCGAAAAGCATATTCCCTCCCTTGACCCCGGCGCAGGCGGAAGAAGCCATCCAGGTGTTGCTGGAGTTGCGTTTGATCAAGCGGTTGGCGAACGGATACGCCCTTAACGATCGGCACCTGGCCGCGGGCCAAGGCTTCGGCGGCGCGGCGGCGCGGGAGCATCACCGGGGGTTTCTGAAACTGGCCGAAGAAAGCCTGGATCGCGCGCCGGAGCCGGAGCGCCGATATAGCGTCACCTCCTTCTCGATTTCGCCGCGGGGCCGCGAACGCGTGCAGGAACGCATCGAAGCCTTGCGCGCGGAGGTGCGCGAACTGGCGGAGGCGGACGAAGGCGGATTGGGCGGCGACCGGGTCTATGCCCTCACCCTGCACCTGTTCCCATGTAGCCGGGAACAGGAGGCCGAAGGGGGCGTTGGTCCGGTTGTAATCCGCTCCGGCAGGCCGCCGGCCAGGGCCCGGGCGGGTACCTCGGCTGACGCCGGAAATCCCAGGGAATGACGGGGGTTTTGGCTCCGCACCTGTGCTTCACCTTGAAGGTAAAATTTCCTGGACGGACCGCGATGCCACCCTCTAGACTCTGGTTGTGAGCAGGTCCGGGACCTGCGCTGGGTCGGGTATAATCATGCGGTACCTCCCCAATAAAACTAAAACCCGGTGCGGGGGGCTCGGCTAAACGCCGGGCTCTTCCCATTTCCGGGCTTCCCATCCTTCCATCCGTTTCTCATCATCCGTCATTGCCGTGCGACAATTGACTTTCTTGGGGATTTTTGGAATTATAGTTGGGTAAGGCGGGAGCCGCGTCCAGTTGGACGCGTGAATTAAAGCCTCTCCCGGCCTGTGGACACCCTTCCATATGCTGCGCTATGCACCATTCCTAGATTCCCTAACCGCCCAAGCATCCTCCATGGCCGATTTGGTGGTGGATTGGGTAAAGGTGCCGTCGGGAAGCCACGATATTCCCGGGCTGGCGCGCATGGCCGGAAAGCTGAAGTCCGCATTTTCCGCGCTGGGCGCGGTTGGCGAGGAGATTCCGCTGGCATTGCAAAGCGCGATTGATTCGCGGGGATCGGTTTGCGGTCTGCCGCTGGGAAAGGCGCTACGCTTCAGGAAGCGTCCCGACGCACCGCTGCGGGTGTTCCTGGGCATCCATTACGACGTGGTGTATGACGATGTGGTGAACGCCGCGGCGCATGCTACGGTTTATAATGCGGCTTATGATGCGGCTTACGGCGGACACGCCCATGCCGTGGATGCCGGTGCCCGTGGGCAGGGCTCCGCGGCCGCACAGCCGGCATCCGAGGTAACCCACCCAATACGTCTGGAAAACGGCATGCTGCACGCCTCGGGAGCGGCCGACGCCAAAGGGGGTCTGGTCATCCTGCTCAAGGCGCTGGAGGCCTTCGAAGCCAGCCCTTTCGCAGGCGAAGTGGGGTGGGAAGTCCTGCTCAATCCGGACGAGGAACTGGGTTCTCCCGGATCGCTGCCCTTGCTGAAGGAAGCCGCGGCCCGCAACCATCTCGGCCTCTTGTTCGAACCCAGCCTGCCCGACGGCCATCTGGTGGGGGCGCGCAAGGGGTCCGGGAATTTCACCGCCGTGATCCGGGGCCGGGCCGCGCATGCGGGCCGCGATCCCCATCTGGGGCGCAACGCCATCCATGCGCTGGCGGAGTTCATTGTCGACCTGGACCGCTTCGCCAGGAAGGTACCCGGCCTGAACGTGAATGTAGGCAAGGTGGAGGGCGGCGGAGCGGTGAACCGGGTCCCGGATCTCGCCATCGCCCGTTTCAACCTGAGGGCGGGCGATTCCGTCGATCAGGCCGCGGCCGAGGATTGGTTGCGCGCCCAGGCCGCGGAGTTCGCGCAGCGTGAGGGTTACGCCTTGGAAATCCATGGAGGTTTCTCCGCGCCGCCGAAACCCTTGGGAGGCGGGACGCTGGAATTGCTGCAGGCCGTGGTCGCGAGCGGACGCGAACTGGGCCTGGAGTTGAAGTGGCGTTCCAGCGGCGGAGTGTCGGACGGCAACAAGCTGGCGGCGGCGGGGCTTCCCAACGTCGACACCCTGGGCGCCCGGGGCGGCGACATCCACAGTCCCAGGGAATTCCTGATCCTGGACAGCCTGGCCGAACGGGCCCGGTTGACGGCGTTGTTGTTGATGAGACTGGGTTCGGGCGAACTGGCTTGGCCGGTTTCCCGGGCCATGGAAGGAGCGTAGACGCATGGGCAAGCTGGCGGCCAAGGCGATGGCGGAGGATCCCAGGGTGGCGGAGGCGAAGCGCCTGTTGCGCGAGACCCTGCGCGATCATCAGGCGGGATTGACGGGCATACGCCCGCCGGATCCGGAATTGCGCCAGGGCTATGCGGAGACGCTCGCCCGCTTCGGAGGCCTGCGCGGCGCGGCCTTGTATTATCCCTATCTGGGGAGCGGCATGGGACGCGGGGCTCTGGTGGAACTGGCCGACGGCAGCGTGAAGTACGATTTCATCACAGGCATCGGCGTGCATTATATGGGTCATAACCATCCTTCCCTGTTGGAAGCGGGCGTGGACGCGGCGTTGGACAATACGGTGATGCAGGGTAATCTGCAGCAGAACGTCCTGAGCGAGGAACTGCTGGCGCTCCTCTTGCGCGCGGCGAACCTTGCGGGAACATCCGGAAAGAGCGCCCGGCTGGCCCACGGTTTTCTCACCAGCAGCGGGGCCATGGCCAATGAGAACGCCCTCAAGATCATCTTCCAGAAGAGGTTTCCCGCCCACCGCGTGCTGGCTTTTGAACATGGCTTCGCGGGCCGCACCATCGCGCTTTCCCAAGTGACGGACAAGGCCGCCTATCGCCAGGGTGTTCCCGAAACCCTCGCGGTCGACTTTGTCCCCTTCTACGACGAGGCCCGTCCCGCGGAAAGCACGGCGGAGGCGGTAGCGGCCATCAACGCGCATATGGTCCGGCATCCCGGCGCCCATGCGTGCATGATTTTCGAACTGATCCAGGGCGAAGGCGGGGGTTACCTGCCGGGTACCGCGGGTTTTTTCCGCGCCCTGATGGAGCCTTTGCGCAAGGCCGGCGTTACCATCCTGGCCGACGAGATCCAGACCTTCGGCCGCACCTCGGAATTCTTCGCTTTCCAGCATTTCGGCCTGGAAGCATACGTCGACGTGGTGACCCTGGGCAAGCTGAGCCAGGCTTGCGCGACCTTGATCCGGGAGGAGTACAAGCCCAAGGCTGGACTGATAAGCCAGACCTTTACCGCCACCTCGGTTGCCATCCGTTCCGCGCTCGTGATCCTGAAATACATGGAAACGCAGGAGCTGCTGGGCTCCGACGGCAAAATAATGCGGCTGTCCCGCTGCTTTACGGACAAGCTGCGCGATTTGTCCGAGCGCCGGCCGGACCTGTCCGCCGGGCCTTACGGGATGGGGGGCATGATCGCCTTTACGCCGCTGGGCGGCGATCCGGATTGGGTCGCCAGGTTCTTGAAGAACCTGTTCGACGCCGGGGTGATCGGCTTCATCGCGGGCGGCAAGCCGGCCAAAGCCCGCTTCCTGTTGCCGGTGGGCGGCATGGAGGAAGCGGATATCGAAGCCGTATTCCCCATCCTGGAGCGGGCGCTGGCGGAAACCGCTGCCGAAATGAAGGGCGCCGCCGTCGCAAGCGGGGCGGTTGCCGCAGCCGCTCCCTCCGTGAAGAAAAGCCGGACCTGAACATGGTCATCATCCGCCCGGTGCAATCCGAAGATATCGACTCCCTGATGGATCTTTCCTCCCAGACCAGTTTCGGTCTGACGACCTTGCCGCATGACCGGCCTTTGCTCAAGCGCCGCATCAAGGAGAGCCAGCGCGGCTTTACGCGCATGGCGGACAAACCGGGAGGCGAGACCTATCTGTTCGTGATGGAGGATCTGGAGAAGGGCAAGGTGGTGGGCACCGCGGGCATCGTCTCCAAGGTTGGCGGCTTCGAGCCCTTCTATTCCTACCGCATCGTCTCCACCGTGGCCGAGTCCAAGATGCTTAAGGTGCGCAAGGAGATCGGCGCCCTGCACCTGGTCGAGGAGCATAACGGGCCCTCGGAAATCGGCAGCCTGTTCCTTTCCCCGGCCTCGCGCAAGGGCGCCAACGGCAGGTTGCTGTCCCTGAGCCGCTTCGTATTCATCGCCGACCACCGCGAGTTCTTCGATCCCGTGGTGCTGGCCGAGATGCGCGGCGTGATCGACGAAAAGGGCGGGTCCGTATTCTGGGACGCCCTGGGCCGCCACTTCTTCGAAATCGATTTCCCCAAAGCCGACGCCCTGGTGATGAAGGACAAGCAATTCATCGCGGACCTGATGCCCAAGCATCCCATCTACATCCCCCTGTTGCCGAAGGTGGCCCAGGACGTGGTTGGCCGTGTGCACTCGGAGACCGTACCGGCCATCAAACTGTTGGAGAGCGAAGGCTTCGCCTTCTCCGGAATGGTGGACATCTTCGAGGCGGGACCCATCGTCAGCTGCGCCACCGACGAGATCCGCACCGTGCGTGAAAGCCGCACTTCCGTCGTCTTCAAAATCGCCAACAAAGCCATCGACTCCGACCTTTTCATCATCTCGAACACCTATTCCCAGGGATTCCGGGCCACCGCGGCACCGCTCGCCATCGTCCCGGGCAAAGGCATCGAGATCGACAAGGAGACCTCGTTGGCCCTGGATCTGAAGAAAGGTGATGCCGTGCGCATCGCCCCTTTGCGGGCCGGCGCCAAATTGGAGGGGTTGCAATGATGCTCCTGTCCCGGATGAGCAGGGCCATGCGGGAGCGGCCGTGAGCCGGGGCCATTTCATAGGGGGCCGCTGGACCAAGGGTTTCGGTCCGGAATTCCATTCTACCAATCCGACCCTGGGGCAGCCCGCCTGGCAAGGCCAGGAAGCCTCGGCCGCCGAGGTGGAGGCGGCGGTCCGGTCAGCCCGTGACGCCTTTCCTGCCTGGAGCGCCCTGGGCGCCGATGCGCGCGCCGGGTATCTGCAAGGTTACGCCGCGCAGCTCAAGCTGAACCTGGAAGCCGTGGCCGCCGTCATTTCCCGGGAAACCGGAAAGCCCCTGTGGGAATGCCGCCAGGAGGTCGAATCCATGATCGCCAAGGTCGCCAATTCCCTGGAGGCCTATCAGGAGCGTTGCGCCGAGACCGTCTCCGCGCAGGCGGGATTCACGGCCGTGAAACGCTTCCGTCCCCATGGCGTGACCGCCGTGCTGGGGCCTTTCAATCTTCCGGGCCATCTGCCCCACAGCCATATCGTGCCTGCCCTGCTGGCCGGGAACACCGTGGTCTATAAACCCAGCGAGCTGACCCCGGGCGTGGGCGAGCTGACCACATCGATGTGGGAAGCCGCGGGCCTGCCGGCCGGGGTCCTCAACCTGGTCCAGGGCGGACGTAACACCGGAGTTTCCCTGGCCTCGCATCCCGATCTCGACGGGCTGTTCTTCACGGGCAGCCGCGCCGCCGGCGCCGCCCTCAACCGGCTTTTCGCGGACCATCCCGGCCGCATCCTGGCCTTGGAGCTCGGGGGCAACAACCCCCTGGTGGTGTGGGAATGCGCGGACGCGCAGGCCTCGGCATTGCTAGCGGCGCAGTCGGCCTTCATCACCGCCGGCCAACGCTGCGTGTGCGCGCGCCGCTATATCCTTCCCAAAGGCGCCGAAGGGGATCGGCACCTCGACGCCCTGATCGCCTTGCTGCCGAGGCTGCGTTTGGGCGCGCCCGGCGGAAATCCGGAGCCGTTCCTGGGACCGGTGATTACTTCCTCGGCAGCGGGGCGGCTGCTGGAAGCGCAGTCGGCCTTGGCCGCGGCGGGCGGCAAAATCCTGTTCCCCATGCGCAGGCTCGCCGTGGGATCGCTGGCTGAAAATGCCTCGCCCTTCCTGACTCCCGGCCTGGTGGATATGACCGGCGCGCGTTCACGCCCGGACGAGGAATTCTTCGGGCCCCTGCTCCAGATCGTGCGCGTCGATTCGTTCCCTGCGGCCTTGGAAGAGGCCAATCGCACCAAGTACGGCCTGGCCGCGGCCCTGGTCAGCGACGATCGCGCCCGTTGGGAAACCTTCCGCGATGGCATCCGCGCCGGGGTGGTGAACTGGAACCGCCAGACCACGGGCGCCAGCGGCAAGCTGCCTTTCGGCGGCGTGGGCGAGAGCGGCAACCATCGACCCAGCGCTTTTTACGCGGCCGACTATTGCGCCTTTCCCATGGCCTCCCTGGAAGCGGACAGGGCGGTCGCGCCTGCCCTCCTTCCTCCCGGGATTTCCCCCGGAATCGCTTCGCCCCCCTGAAACGCCCCTTGAAGCGGCCCCTGAAACGGTCCCTGAAAGGCCATCCCGGCACCGGTGGAATTCCCGTGCCTCCTTGTTATCATTCCTCCCGCTCGTCCTTCCCGCCCTTGAGAGGATAACATGCCGACTTCCAAGACGACTGCGCCTTTTCCACCCAAGAAAAAGGTCATCCGGGAAGCGGCATTCGAGGCGAATTTCGACGGCCTGGTCGGCCCCACCCATAACTACGCCGGCCTGGCCCATGGTAACGTGGCCTCGCAGGCGAACAAGCGCCGGCCAGCCAATCCCAGGGCCGCGGCCCTGCAAGGGCTGGAGAAGATGCGGCGCGTCGCCGCCCTGGGGGTAACACAAGCGGTACTGCCGCCGCAACGCCGTCCGGACCTGAAGTGGCTGCGCGGCCTGGGTTTTTCCGGCAACGACGCGGCGGTGCTGGAGAAGGCGTCCAAAGCCGATCCCGTCCTGCTCGCGGCCTGCTACAGCGCCTCGGCCATGTGGACGGCCAACGCCGCCACCGTCTCGCCTTCCGCGGACAGCGCGGACGGGAGGGTGCATATCACGCCCGCCAACCTGACAAGCCAGGTGCATCGCAGCGTGGAACCTCCCCATACCTCCGATTGGCTGAAGAGGATTTTCCCCGGAAGGCGTTTCGCCCATCACGAACCCCTCCCTCCCGGCCGAGGCTTTGCCGACGAAGGCGCGGCCAACCATATCCGCCTGGCTTCGGCCCATGGGTCTCCGGGACTCCAGGTGTTCGTATACGGCTTCGCCGGATTGGCGGCGCCTTCCGGGGTCTCCCCCGCGGCCCGCAGATTCCTGCCGCGGCAATCCCTGGATGCCTCCAAGGCCGTGGCCCGGTTGCACGGCGTCGATCCCGACCGCACGATATTCCTGGCCCAGAATCCCGCCGCCATCGACGCCGGCGTATTCCACAACGACGTCATCTCGGTGGGAAATACCGATCTCCTGTTCTGCCATGAGGCGGCCTTCCTCGATCAGCCCGCCGCATTGCGTTCCCTGCGGAAGCGGTTCGCCGCTTTGAACGGTGAGGGCGTTAAGGGTGGAGTGGGTGGAGAGGGCGGAAGCGCCTTACGCATCCTGGAAGTCGCCGACCGCGAGGTGCCCTTGGCCGTGGCGGTCTCCACTTATCTGTTCAACAGCCAGATCCTGGACCTGCCGGACGGCGGCATGCTGTTGCTTGCGGCCCGGGAATGCCGCGAACATGCCGCCTCGCGAAAATACCTGGAAGCGTTGCCCGCCCAAGGCATGGGCATCACCGCTGTGGAATACGCGGACCTGCGCCAGAGCATGCGCAACGGGGGCGGCCCCGCCTGCCTGCGCCTGCGCGTCGTCATGACGCAACGGGAATGGGCTGCGGTGCCGGCCGGGGTCAAGTTCGACGAAGCGCTTAATGAACGGTTGCAGGCCTGGGTGGAGAAACATTATCGCGACAGGTTGCTCCCCGGCGATCTCGCGGATCCCGATTTGCTTCCCGAAGTGCGCCGCGCCGTGGAGGGGATCGAGCGGATTCTGGGTTTAGCCCTTTAGGTTTAGGGGGCGCGCTTTTTCTTCATGGGCCGCGATTCAGCATGGAGCTCTCAGCGCGCTTTGCGGTCGGTGGATTCGAAGATCTTGTCCGCGGACTTGTCGTTGAAGCCCTGGAAAAGCCCCCCGTCAGGCATGCGGTGGCGGTAGGCGAATTCGTAATAGCAGCCCGGCACCTGATGCGTCCCGTCGCGGAAGGCGGCATCGGCTTCGTTGGCCAGGGTGGAGGATTGTTCCAGGAAGATGTCGCGGCCGCCCTTGATCTCGCCGCCCGAGGCGTTCAGGCGGAAGCCGTTGGCCTTGAGGAACAGGTTGAGCGCGGCGAGATCGGGAAAGGTGCGCAACGCGTTGGCGAAGACGGTGAAGTGGTTCGCGCGGAATCCGAAAGCCGACATCCAGGCCGCGTATTCGCTTTCCCTTTCCAGGGCTTCGAAGGTAGTGAAGTCCAGGTCCCAGGGCCGGCCGCCGGCGCACCAATCCGTGCGGGCGAGAAAGGCGGGGGGAACCTGGTTGATGAGCCCCGACAGCATCGATCGCGCCCCGGCGCTCAACCGGTCCAAGTGGATCTGGCTGATGAAGATCTTCGGCTGCAAGGGGTCCGGATGCTGGTAATGGACGGCCGTCAGTTTCTTCTCGGTGAATTCGTACCGGCCCCCGGGACGGTAGCCGAAGGCGATGAAAGGCGCGGCCATGGCCTCGATGTCCATTCCGGGATGGGCGAAGGTGCGGAAGGCGATATGGTCGTTGCGCAGGGTTTCTCCGCGGGCCTCGAGCAGCGCATGGATGCGTCCGGCCTGGGGGTTCAGGGAGCTGTAATCCTTCCAGAGCCGGTCGAGAAGTTCCTGCAAGGTTCCCATGGCTGTCCTTCCGCTCAAATCCGACTTTAAAAATAAAAGCCTCAGCATACGGTATCGGCCTTACCCTTGGATTTTACCACAATTGGGCCATTTATGCCGAAATTCCTGCCATGTGACCCCGGTCACAGACAATTGGTCCAGGGAAGGATAGTTTAGAGTCCATCGGGAATGCAGAGGAGAGGAACCAACTGCATTGGGCTGGAACGCAACCCGCGCCGTTCCAGCCTTTTCCCGTCCCCTTTCCTGGCCGCTTTCCTGGCTTTGCCCGGCTGTCCCGGCTTTCCGGACCCGGACCCTCCCGGCTTTCCGACCTCCGGTTGCTTCCCACCGGGCATGCCCCCTCCATATTGGCTATCATTTGTAAAGTGGAATACCAAGTGCCGTCCGGCGCGCCCGAGCCCCGTGATGAATCCGGCCTCATCGGCACCTTGCGGGAGCGTTCCCTGCACGCGCATCTCAAACGCCTCTACGCCGAACCCGGGGATACCGTCGAGGAAAAGGTGGGCGGCTATTGGGTGGACATCTGCCGCGGCGGCGACGTCATCGAGATCCAGACCGGAAGTTTCGGAAGCATGAAGCGCAAGCTCACGGCGCTCCTCGCCGACCGCATGGTCCACATCGTGCATCCGGTGGCGGTGGAAAAATGGATCACCAGGATCGCGGCAGACGGAGAAACTTTCCTAAGCCGGAGAAAATCCCCCAAACGCGGCAGCTACTACGACCTTTTCGATGAACTCGTCAGCTTTCCCCAACTTCTTCTCCATCCCCGCTTCTCCGTCGAGGTGGTGCTGGTGAAGGAAGAGGAGATGCGTTGCGAGGACGGCAAGGGCAGCTGGCGGCGCAAAGGCACCAGCATCCGCGATCATATCCTGCTCGAAGTGGCGGGCAAGGAAGTGTTCCGCACCGGATCCGATTTCCTGAAACTGCTGCCGCCGGGGTGGACGGGGCCGTCCACCAACAAGGAACTGGCGAAAGCGCTTAAGCAGCCGTATTTCCGGATCGCGCGCATGACTTACTGCCTTTCCCGCATGGAAATCATCCGGGCGGCCGGTAAGCAAGGTCGATCGATCCTTTATGCGCTGTAGGCGCGGACCGGATCCGCTATCGCAAAGAGTTTTGCCCGCTAATCCGCGTTGGCGCGGTTCACCGTCGCGAACAGCAACGCGTGAAAGCAGAGGACGATGTTGAAGAGCGGGACCTGCAGCGGCGGGGGCAAGGCGTAGATGATGGTGACGGCCGGCAACCACACCGCCCATATGCTGACCAGGGCCTTGGGCAGATTGATCCTGAGGAACCGGATCCACCGCAAGGATCGCAACTTGGCGAAGCTGAATCCCGCGTCCTTCCAGTAATAGGCGAGTTGGGCGCCGGGAGCGGACCAGCAGACGGTGTAGACGAACTGATCGAATAGGACCTTGACCGCGACGGTGCCGAGGGCGATGTCGTTCCCGAACATCCAACCCTGCGCCTGGTAGAAGAGGTCGACTTCCACGCCTTTCACGGCCCAGAACCCCACATAGAACAGGCCGTGAGAGAACGGCGTTGACGCGCGCGTCTGCGGGTTTAGGCGCAGGACGAAAAAAGGGATGAGCCCGCCCCACAGCGCGGTGGCGCAGAAGCTGTAGCGCCAGCCCCAGTGCAGTTTGAGATTGGCCAGCAGGTCCAGGGCCCGATGCGAGGGACCGTGGTAATAGTAGGCCAACAGAACGACGAGGGCGAAAGCCTGCAGGACAAGTCCTGGAATCAGGTTTGCGCGCGCGGCGGCGAGGCTCTGGCGCCAGGGGCTGACGGGCTCGGGCGGGTTCCTGCCGCTAAAGCCTTCGGATGCGGAACCGGAAGATCCGCTCAAGGGATCAGGCGTTGCACGCGTTCGACGATCGGCGCGAAATGCAAGGGGGAAAGCAGACCGGCCAATAGGAAACCCGTGATGGCTCCCGCGACATGAGCCTCGTGTGAGACATTGCCGACCCCCTTATCGAGCAAGAAGGTGGAATAGGCGATGTACAGGATGGCGAAGACAGGCGCCGGGATGGGCACCGGGATCACCAGGAAATAAACGCTCATCCCGGGATTGAGCACGATGGCGGCGAATAGGACGCCGGTTACGCAACCGCTCGCGCCCAGCACGCGGTAATCCGGATTGTTGCGGCGCAGCAGGAAAATCAGAGCGGTGGCGGCGAGGCCCGCGCCGGCGTAGACGGTCAGCATATGCGGGCCGAGCAGGCTTTCGACCACCTTGCCGAAGATCCATAGCGTGAGCATGTTGAAGAACAGGTGCCACAGATCGGCGTGGGAGAAATGCGAAAGCAGGACGCCGGGCAGGTTTCGGCCCCGCGCGGATTCGAAAGGCGCGAACACGAAACGCTGGAAACCTACGCCGCCCTTTTTGAGGACGGAAAAGCCCCAGAGGGAGATCGCCAGGTTGAGGCCAATGAGGGCTTCGGTGATCATCCGGGACCGGGGCTGACAGCAGGCGTTCGCATCGTCCCTAAAATAGTAAACGACCCGCTTGATGGAGTCGGACCGGGGCGGGCGTGGGTACGGGGACTGGGTTGAGGTGGGGCCGCGCCTTAGGTGAGGCAGGCGGGCCCGGGACGGTTCCTCAATCCCTCGGGATCTCAGTGCTGGGTGGGTGGCTCGGCGTGGATCAGTTCCGGTTTGGTTGTCACGGGGGGGCGGCTCTTTTGCATGTCCTTATTGGGACGCGCGGGCTTCTTCACCTGTTCGATTTTTACCGGTTTGCCTTTGCGGGCCGATTCGAGGACGGCGTTTATGATCCGCACGTCCGCCAGGCCTTCCAGTCCCGAGGGTTCCGGCTGCTTGTCCTTGAGGATGCATTCGGAAAAGTAGAGTATCTCTCCCGCCACCTGGTCCTTTTTACCGAAGGTCTTCGTCCGGGTCTTGCCGTCCACGGTAATTTCCAGGGAGGGGGGGAAGGAGTAATCGTAAGCCTGATCCAGGCAGAGGTTGCCTTTGGTGCCCACGACACTGAACCAGGAGGCGTCCGCCGCCCCGAAACTGCATGTGAACGTTGCCTGACGGTCACCCGGGAAACGCAGGATGGCGGACGTCATCTCTTCCACCTCCTCGAAGCGTGGGTCGCCTTCGCGGCTGGATGAGCTGGCCATGACTTCATAGGGTTCGGCCCGGAATAGGTAACGGGCCGCATTGATGCAATAGACGCCCAAATCGAAAACGGGGCCGCCGCCATGATCCGATTGCACCCGAATGTTGCCTTCCTTGACTTGCATGGAGAAGGCGCTGTTGATGAACCGCGGCTCCCCGATGCGTCCTGACCGGATCTCCCCGATGGCCTTCAGGGTGGCTTCTTCCATATGCAGCCGGTAGGCAATCATCAGCTTGGCATGGTGTTCGTTCGCCGCACGGATCATCTCCGCGCATTCTCGTTCGTGCACGGCCATGGGTTTTTCACACAATACGTGAATGCCGGCCTTGACGGCTTCCACCGTGTATTCGCGATGCATGTCGTTGGGAAGGACGAGGTACGCTGCGTCGATTTCCCCGCTCTTGAGCAATTGCGGAAACTCCGAGTACGTGTAGAGCTTCTCCACTCCGTACTTCTTGCCCAGTTTGCGCAGTTTCACCTCATCGTCGGAAACCAGCGCCGCCAGGCGGCTATTGGTTGAGGCGTGGGAGAAGGCGGGCAAGACGGCATTCTGCGCAAAATAGCCGAGGCCGACCACGGCATAGCGGATCGTCTTCTCCGATGGCTTCGCACTGCGCTTGGACGCCGCCTGGGGGCTTTTTTTCCGTGCATTCATGGTTTTTCCTCCTGAATCGCCCTGGAACCGTGTCGTCATCCGGGCTTTTCTTGAAACACATTTTTGCGATCGCCCGGGGCAAGCGTTACAAACCGTTACTCGCCGAAAACGGGAAGCTTACCTTCGGCCCGTATCTTCTTCCCATGGCGGGAGCATTCCGGGCCGTCCGGCGGTTAGCCGGTAAACCAGTAACCAGGAGAAATTCATGTTGGTACGTCGCATATTCCGTTTCGCCCTTCCAGTGATGGCTCTTACCGCTGGAGCGTTTCTGATTTCTGGCTGCCATGGCCGCCATTGCGGCTGGGGCTCCAGCCCGGAGAAAAAAGCCGACCGAATCGCCAAGCACATCGCCAGGGAATTGGACCTGACCGCTGAACAACGGACCAAGCTGGACAAAATCAAGGCCGACATCCTTGCGCGCAAAGGAGAGTTCACGGCCATCCACGAAGACCTGCGCGAGACGCTCTTGGGGCAGATCCGGGCGGCCGCCGTGGATACCTCCAAGCTGAACGCCGGCCTCGAGGAACGCGAGGCGAAGATCAGGGAACTGCGCGGGTTCATGGTGGCCGAGTTCGCCGAGTTCCACGCCATGCTGGATTCCACCCAACGCGAAAAGCTGGCGTCGAAATTGGAACGGCGTTGCCGCTAGGCCGTTGATGGCCTACCTTTCGATCCACCATGATCAACCGGCGCGAAAAAGCACCCAGCATGACAAACCGCGGAAAGCGTCCATGAAGACCGTATTGATCGTGGACGACGACAAAAAACTGGGGCGCCTACTCACGGACTATCTGGCCAAGTTCGGGCTGAAGGGCGTTCCCGCCTTCCATCCCGACGAGGCCATCCGCTTCCTGCGGCGCGAGCTGCCGGACATCATCATCCTTGACGTGATGCTGCCCGGTAAGGACGGCTTCGAGATGTGCCGGGAGATCCGCCGGGATTATTCCGTTCCCATCATCATGCTGACCGCCCGCGGCGAAGTGGCCGATCGCGTGCTCGGGCTAGAGTTGGGCGCGGACGATTACCTGCCCAAGCCCTTCGAGCCCCGCGAGCTGGTGGCGCGCATCCAATCCGTGCTGCGACGCGGCACCGGAGCGGTGGCTCCGGACAAGCTGCGCCATGGCCGATTGGAATTGGACTTCCGCCGCCGTGAGGCGGCGGTGGACGGTAAGACCGTCGATCTCACCGCCATGGAGTTCGAAGTGCTGGCCCTGTTCGCGCGCAGCCCGGGCAAGGTCATGGACCGGGATTACATATTGGATCGCACCAAGGGCATGGAATGGGAGCCATACAACCGTTCCATCGACGTGCTCATCAGCCGTTTGCGCCAGAAGCTCGGCGACGATCCGCGCAAGCCCGCCTTCCTCAAGACCGTACGGGGCGCGGGCTACATGTACATCGGCGACGAGGACGCCGCGGACGCCGCCGACAACGCTCCGGAATGGAAGGCGGACGGTGCATCCCCGGTGGCATAGGCATTGGCATGGCGGGAACGGTGCGGAGGGCGGATCCATGCGCCGCCGCTACCGACGTTCCCTCATGCCCAAGCTGCTGCTGATCCTGATTCTGGTGGGCGTCGCGGTAAACATGTGCGTGGGCGGCTTCTGGCGGCTCTCCTTATTCCGGCAATCGCATGCGGCGCTGGAGCGGAACGTGGCGCATTACGCCAAGACCCTGGCCGCCGAAATCGGCATGCCGCCGGATACCGTAAAGGCCCGGGCGATCGCCGATCGCTACGATCTGCGCATCCGCTATCAGGGGCCTGACGCGTACTGGGAGTCCGCGCCCGGACCCGGCTTCCCCGAAACCCGGGGCAAGGGCGCGGGAAATCACGTCATCGCCGAGGAGCCGGGCGTCCGCACCGGCTGGGCCCGCCATCGCTTTTTCGTGCAGGTCGATCAGGGAGCCGGCCGTCTCACCTTCAATACGGATTTCCCCGGATTCGGGGACGGAAATGGCGGATACCTGGCCTTGCTGATCTGCCTGCTGACCGGCGTCATGCTGATCGCCTTCCTGGCCATCCGCCGCCTGCTCTCCCCGCTGAAAAGCCTGAGCGCCGCCGTGGAGCGCATCCGCAACGGCGAATTGGGCCATCAGGTGAGGATTTGCTCCTTCGACGAACTCGGCGATTTGGGCCGCTCCATCAATGCCATGTCCACGGGCCTCAAAGAGATGATCCGTTCGCGCGAGCAATTGCTCCTTGACGTCAGCCACGAGTTGCGATCGCCCCTGACGCGCATCAGGGTCGCGCTGGAGATGGCGCCGGAAGGGATGGCGAAGGAAAGCATCCGCGATGACTTGGCGGAGATGGAGACCATGATCTCGGAAATCCTCGAGACCGCGCGTCTCGACAGCGAAAACGGCAAGCTGAACTTGGAATCCGTCGATCTAGGAGCCTTGGCCGCCGAGGCCGTGGCGGACGCCGACGTGCGGGCTCCGGGCGCGCGCCTGGTCGGCCTGGTATCCGGCCCGGTTATCAACGCGGACCGCATGCGGGTGCGCAAGGTATTGGCCAACCTCCTCGACAACGCGGTCAAATTCTCCCAGGGCCGGGCCGAGCCGGTGGAAGTGCGCATCGAAACCGGGATAACCGAAGTCACCCTGCGGGTCAGGGACAAGGGCGTGGGAATCCCCGAGGACGAACTCCCGCGCCTGTTCGAGCCGTTCTACCGCGTGGACCGCTCGCGATCCCGCGAAACCGGCGGATATGGTCTGGGTTTGAGTTTGTGCCGACGCATCATGGAAGCCCATGGCGGAAGCATTTCCATCGCCAGCCGCCCGGGTGAAGGCACCGAGGTGGTTCTGGTGTTCCCCATCAGGCCTTAGAGGCTTCTGAAAGTCGCTGAAAGCGCTGAAAGCGCTAAAAGTCGCTGAAAGTCAGTGATGGACCTTGAAACCAAAATCCCCCAAACGCGGTTGACCGTTGGACTGGCGGGCCCTAGAATCAATCAATGGACGAGCCCTTGCGCGCCCGGGATTAAAGGATTCGGAACTCAATGATTCAACTGCCTTTGGCGGACGTCCAGCCCGGCATGGTGGTAGCCCGATCCGTACTCGGCGGATCTGCCACGGGCGTGCAATTGGCCGCCGGCTACACCCTGGACGAGGCGGTCATCTCCCGCTGCAAACGCCAGGGCATGCATCACCTGTGGGTCCATTTGGACGGCGAGGACATCCTACCGGCCGGCAACGTCAACGATCAACTCGCCCTCCAGGCGCAACAGGCCTGGAAGGACAATATGAGCCTGTTGGAGAAGATCGGAGAAACCCAGGATTCCACCATCGAAAACCTGTCCAAATTCACGTCCGATCCTGGCCGCTTCAAGAACATCGTGGCCACCGAACATCTCAAATCCATCGTGGACCAGATCATCCGGTCCATCATGGGCCAGGAACCGCTGATGGTCAATCTGGCCTCCATGCGCACCAGCGACGGTTATCTGCACCAGCATGCCCTGGACGTCACCATCACGGCGACCATGATCGCTTCCCGCCTGAAATACGGAGTGGGCGACATCCAGGAACTGGCCCTCGGCTGTTTCCTGATGGATCTGGGGATGATCATCGTGCCGGGATCGATCTTCGAGAAAAAAGGGCCCCTCACCCTTTCCGAAACCCATCTGTTGCAGGAACATCCGTCGGTGGGATTCGCGATCCTGCGGGCCAACGAGGGCATCAACATCAACACCGCGCACGTCGCCTACCAGCATCATGAAAGGTTGGATGGCAGGGGCTATCCGCGCCAACTCAAGGGCGAGGACGCGGCTCCTCAGAAAACCCTCACGCACGCTTCCGGCAACATCCACCGCTACGCCCAGATCGCTGCGGTGGCGGATACCTATATCACCGCGCTCAATCCACGGCCCGGCACGGTCGCCCCCGCGACGCCTCTGGAGGCGATGCGGCAGCTGATCGACGACGCAGGCAAAGGCCTTAATTCCCACGTGGTGAACGCCTTGATCTCCCTGATCCCGGTTTTCCCCGTGGGCACGCGTATCGTGGTCAGCAAGTCCGTGAAGCCGCTGCAGGTGGGGCATATCGGCGTGGTCACCAAGGCCAACATGGCCGACAAGGAGCGCCCCCAGATCATC
>JBDSIO010000337.1:0-3582 GCA_039917895.1 Fibrobacteria bacterium
GGGGGGCATCCGGCTGCCGGGAGCGTGAAACTGTTCCGGCTGGCCGCGACCGCGAATCCGGACAGCGCCGTTCTCAGGCCTCCGGTCTGGATCGGCACCTTTGCCGCGCAGGCGGACGGCAAGTACAGGTTCGATTCATTGCCTCCGGCGGTCTATGCCCTAGAGGCCACCGACACCGGTTCCAGGAACTACTCCCTGGCGCCCCGGCTCGCCTTGGAGACGGCCAAAGACACCCTGGTTCGGACCCTTACCTTGAAGCCGCCAGGCCGCATCACGGGCCTGGTGACGCGCGGCCCCAACCCGCTTCCGGGAGGCGTGGACGGCAACGCCGGAATCCTGGTGCGCCTCGGTGGTGCCGATCGCTTCGCCATCACCGGCCCGACCGGGAACTTCGTCCTGGAAAACGTTCCTGAAGGCGCCTACCGCATCGCCTTCGCGGCCGCGGACGGCCACTACGAACCCGCCTTCACCGATACCCTGGGAGTGGCCTCAGGAGTAACCTTGCCGTTACCCGTAATGGAACTGGCCTGGAGCCGATTCCAGGACCCGCCGGCTCCCGCGGGCCTGGCCGTGGCGGTCGATTCCGCCGCTGGCCTCGTCCGTCTTTCCTGGCGCGCGGTCAAGCTCGCCAACTTCGACCACTACGAGGTCGCCCGCGTCGATTCCCTGGATTCCGCGGATAACGCTGTCTTCAGCACCCGTGATACCACTTTCACAGACACCGTAACGGACCTGCCGCCTGGTCGCGGGCTCGTATACCGCATCGTGGCGGTCAACGCCCTCGGCAACCGCAGCCCCAACGGCGGCGCGCAGGAACGGCTGGCGGTGGTGCCGCCCCGACCGGTGGCGGGAGCCGGAACCGGCTACCTGGCTGGCGTCGTCCTGTACAAATCCGCGCCCGTCTCCGGTTTCAAGGCAAGATTGTACAAGATCCCCGCCGCGCCTGGCTCTCCGGACTCTTTGCCGCTGCCGACGGTGCTCATCGACAGCGCCGTCACGGGCGGCGACGGGCGTTACCGCTTCGACGGACTGCCGATGGATACGCTCCCGAACACGCGCCATCGTTACACCGTGATCGCCGGGCAGGGAACGGGCGCGGCCGAGACCGCGGCCCTTAAGAACGGATTGGCGGCCCGCGCCGATTCCGCCGTACTCGATTCCCTGACGCCGCTCCAGACCGGCTCGATCGAAGGCCGTGCCTCGCGGGATTCGTTATGGGTGTCCTCACCCTTCAAAGGGGATGAGAACATTCCCGTCAGCGTGGCCGGAGCCCCGTACACGGCGCTTACATCCTACTCGGGGACGCCCGGGGCCGGAGCGCCCTTCAGTCTGACCGGGATTCCCCCTGGGCGGCACAAAGTGGTCGTGTATGCGGTGCCCATCGGGTATTTCCTCCCTGACACCGTCGAGGTCACCGTGTCGTCCGGCGCCGTCACCAACCTGGACGCGACCTTGAAAGCGCGCTACAATCCCGCCGCGCCGCCGCCGAAAATCGCGACTTTGGCCATCTCTTCGGCTTCGCGGACGACGGTCAGGTTGGCCTGGAATCCGGTGACCCGATATGCGCCGCTAAAAGGATACCGCGTGGTGCGGCTCGGGGCGGACCTAACGGAGAGCGCTCGCTCCGCCGTGGTGACGACGACCACCTGGACCGACGACGTGTCGGCGCTGCCATCCGGAAGCGAATGGTTCTATGTGGTGCGGGTGGTGAACCAGGCCGACAGGGAAGGCGGGAACGGCGGGGCCGCTTCGGGCCTGCCAGTGGCGTTTAGGGTGCCTGTTACGGCCCCATAAATACAGTCCTATATGGTTTGATATGGTCTGATAAGGTAACCGAGGGTCACAGAGGGTCACAGAGGGTCACAGAAGGTCACAGAAGGTCACACAAGGGGAAGGCTGTCCGCTAACGTCCGCGCAGCACCGATGCTTCGGCGAAGGCCAGACCAAGGATCATCGCGAGGAAAAGGCCGGGCACGCAAACGAACGCCCAGGCCCATTTCCCCCAATTCGCCGCCGCGTACACGATCAGCAAGGCGTGCAGGATCAGCCAGGCAGGCAATTGGTAGCTCGCGACCCGCAGGGTTTCCACCAGGATATCCTTGTTCAACTCCGGCCGCTGTGCCATCAGCTGGTTGAAATCCAGGTATTTGTTGGCCGCATCCAGCAACATCGCGCGGTGGAATCCGTAAAAGGCGATCAGCATGATCACGGCGGTGACCGCATTGACCATGGCGCCCTGGATCTTGAAATAGAAATCGTCTTCCGACCGCAAGGACGCCCACACGGAAACGGCCAGAACCGCCAGGGCCAGGCAGCTGATGTAGTCGAGGGTTCCGAAAGCGAGCACGGAATAGCCGGTTTCGATCATGCCGAGGATAAGCGCTCCCCACAAGGCGGCGCGCCTTCCGCCGAAGGAGATCAACGCCAGGTAGCCCAGGATGGGGAAAAGTCCGAAAAAGAGCAGCGAGGAGTTCATGGGTGGCATTCCGAAAGAGCGGTCCAATATAGCAGTTAACCTCAGGTATTGGTAACCGGCCCCTCCAACATCGCAAGGCCGCCGCTTTTCCAAGTGGCGCAGATTGCATATGCTGCGCAAGGCACGCAGGCACCCATTGGTAACGATTCCGGGATCGTAAGGCGCGGCAAAGTTGCTATTTTAAAATCTTTTCGCCCCCTTCTGCGCAGGCCCATGAAAAGGGATCGGAAGGGTTCAGGCGCTCCGGGAGAGCCAGCATGGTCAAGCCTTCTAAATCGACGACTGATCCCATTCCATCCATAGCCGACGTGCAGAATCTGGAAGACACCAGACGCATCGATATCAACAAGGTGGGAATCAAGTCCATCCGCCATCCGGTGCGGGTCAAGGATCGTTCCGGCGGCGAGCAACACACCATCGCCAACTTCAACATGTACGTGTATCTGCCCCACAACTTCAAGGGCACCCACATGTCCCGGTTCGTCGAAATCCTGAATGCGCGCGAGACCTCGATCACGGTCGAGTCCTTCAAGGGCATGCTGCCGGAGATGATCGAGAAACTCAACTCCGAGGCGGGAAACATCGAGATGTCCTTCCCGTACTTCGTAAACAAGGCCGCGCCCGTGTCCGGGGTCAAGAGCCTGATGGATTACGAGGTAACCTTCATCGGCGAAATCGGCAAAGGCGGTTCGTCCATGACGCTCAAGGTGGTCGTTCCCGTCACGAGCCTATGCCCGTGCTCGAAGAAAATCTCGGACTATGGCGCCCACAACCAGCGTTCGCACGTCACCGTATGCGCCCGTATCGCCAAGGGGCCGCATTTTCTCTGGATCGAGGACATCATCGACCTGGTCGAGTCCGTGGCCTCTTGCCAGTTGTACGGCCTGCTCAAGCGCCCGGACGAGAAATACGTGACCGAGCGCGCCTACGACAACCCCAAGTTCGTCGAGGACATGGTCCGCGATACCGCCCACCTGCTCACCCTGGACAAGCGGATATCCCATTACATCGTGGAATCGGAGAATTTCGAATCCATCCACAACCACTCGGCCTACGCCATGATCGAGAAGGACAACGGCCGCAAATAGGCGAGACAGGCGCGACAG
>JBDSIO010000338.1:0-7846 GCA_039917895.1 Fibrobacteria bacterium
TCCGGCGGAGCGGCCTGGGCCTCGATGGTGATGCAATGGGCCGGACACGCGGTGGCGCACATATAGCAGGCCACGCACTTCATTTTCCCTTCGGCGTCCTTGGTCAGGCGATGTTCCCCGCGGAACCTCTCGCTGATCTTGGCCTTCTGTTCCGGGTACTGGATGGTCACGGGTTTCATGAAGAAGTGGCGCATCGAGACCATCATGCCCTTGGCGATGGTGGGCAGGTACAGGCGCGTGAACCAGGCCAGGCGGCTGCCGGGCAGGTCTTCCCGGGTTTCGCTGCCGCGGTTGGGCTGGGTCTTTTCCCCACTCTGGTCGCTCTTACTCACTTCAACCTCCGAATCCGAAACGGGACGCGACGTATTCCAGGAACAGCGCGGTAACAATGATGTTTGCGAGCGCCAGGGGGATGAGCACGTTCCATCCCAGCTTCATGAGCTGATCCCAACGGAAGCGCGGCAAGGTCCAACGGACCCACATGAAGACGAACACCAGGAGGGCAACCTTGGTGATGAAAATGCCGACACTGAGCAGGCCCACCAGCATCCATTGGATGTCGAAACCGGCGATCACGAAATGCAGATGGTTCGCGATGGGTGTCAGGAACGGCACGGTCCAACCGCCCAGGAACAGCGTGGTCAGCAGCGAGCACATGGTGAACAGGGCCGCGTATTCCGCGTTCATGAACCAGGCGTATCGCATGCCCGTATATTCGGTATGATAACCGCCCACCAGTTCCTGCTCGGCTTCGGGAAGATCGAAGGGCGCGCGGTTGGTCTCCGCGAACGCGGCCACCAGGAAAAGGATGAAGGTCAGGGGCTGGCGCCACAGGTTCCAGGAAGGAAGGAATTCCCAGGTCCATGCCGGCAGGAACGAAGGGTGAAACAGCGGCGCGGCCTGCTGGGTCACGATCTCCGAGAGGTTCAAGGTGCCGGTCATCATCAGAAGCGCCACCACGGCCATGCCCATCACGATTTCGTAGCTAATGAGCTGGGCGGACGAGCGGATGCCGCCGAGCAGTGAGTATTGGTTGTTGGAGGCCCAACCCGCGAAGGCGATGCCATAGGCGGCGACCGAGGACACTGCCATCATCACCAGCAGGCCCATGCTCAGATAGGACACGGCCATCACCCCGCCCGGACCGAGCAGCTCGTTGCCGCCGGCTATGCCGATGGGGATCAGGGCGAAGGACAATACGCCGGGCAGGAAAGCCAGCACCGGGGCCATCAGGAAGATCAGGCGATCGGTGTTGCGCGGGAAGAAATCCTCTTTCCAGAACAGCTTGAGTGAATCGGCGACCAGTTGAAAAAGTCCGAAGGGGCCTACGCGGTTGGGCCCGCGGCGTAATTGGAAGCGCGCGCTCACCTTGCGCTCCATCCATACCATCATCGGCACCATGCCCATGACCAGACCCAGACCGACGGCGATTTTGAGGCCCATAATGACCCAGGGGTTCTGCAGCAGGGTAATAATCGGTCCCATATCAGGCCTTCACCTTTATAGCAGGGGCGGCGCCGTTCGACCCCGCCAAGGCATCCGACTCGGCCTTGAGGTCGCGAGCCAAATCCTGGAACATCTCGACCTCGGTGCGGCCGAAATTCGCGGGCTCGGTCGCGGGCGTGAATTTCTGGGCGATGCCGTCCTTGTTCACGAAGGTGCCGCTCTTCTCGAAAGTGGTCAGGGTGGGCAGGGCCACGGCCACGTTGCCGTATTTGAGGAGATCGGACTTGGCCATGTCCATCAGGACCACGCTTTCGGTGCGGTCCAGCACGGCCTTCAGCTCGGGCGTCATGGGGTAGCCGGGTATGTTGTGCACCAGCAGCAGGGCGCCGATGCGCTCCTTGTCCGCGGCCAGTTCCTTAAGGGAGGCCTGCGCATCGATGCCGAGGATGTCCTGCATGCCCTTGCGGTTGGGATTCTTGTCGCCGCTGATGGTGAAGCCAGGGAACTTCTCGTCCGCGCGGCCCGTGTTGGCATAACCGGCGATGCCGGCGCCGGGGAGGCTCGTTTCCACGAAGGTCTTGATGGCGATGAAGGCCTCGTTGGTGTTCCAGGCGCTGACCAGGACCACGGTATTTTTCTTCTTGAGCAGGGCGAGGGCGGCTTTGCGCGCATCCTTATACGGCGCGTCCCGGCCGTCCACCATCGGCTTCATCAGGCGATTTTCCTGGGTGTAGGGGAAGGAGAGGCGGCCGTAATCGCACATCCATTCCTTGTTCACCTGGTCATTGCGCCGGGGCACGATTCGCTTGATGGTGCCCTTGGCATCGAAGTCGACGCGGGTATTGCAGCCCACGGCGCAATCCGAACACAGCGAGTCCGCGGACTTGAGGTTCCATACGCGGGTCTGGTACAGGAAGTCGGACGAGACGAGCGCCCCGACCGGACAGATGTCCACGGTGTTCATCGACAGCGGATTGTCCATCACCTTGCCCGGGAACAGGGCGATTTCGCTTTTGTCCCCGCGGTAGATGACGCCCAGATCGCCGGTGCCGGAAATCTCGTCCGTGAAACGCACGCAGCGCGTGCATACGATGCAACGCGAGCCCCAGTATTTGACGTGCGGGCCCATGGTGGCCTTGGACTTGACCACCTTCTCTTCGTGGAAGCGGCCATGATCGCGGCCGTAATCGTAGCTGTAGTCCTGCAACTTGCACTCGCCCGCCTGGTCGCACTCGGGGCAGTCCAGCGGATGGTTGATGAGCATGAACTCCATGACTGACTTACGGGCCTCTTCGACGTCCTTGCCCTTGGTCGTAACCTCCATGTTCTCCGTGATGGGCTGGGCGCACGCGACCACGGGGCGGGGCGCGCCTTTCACGCCCACCATGCAGATGCGGCAATTGCCCGCGATGGACAGGTCGGGATGGTAGCAATAATGCGGGACGTCGATGCCGTTCTCATGGCAGGCCTTGATCACGGTCCAATTGGACGGGACCGTGACTTCCTTGTCGTCGATCTTGATTTTCACTTCTTTGATGGTCATCTCATCCCCGTTCAGGATTTGTCCGGTCCGCTCAGGAACCCAGGTTCGAGCCGACGTCCAAGGCGCTGGGGCCCGCGCCTGTGGCCATGATGGTCTTGGAGGTGGGCGTGATTTCGTCGCGATAGGTGCGCTGCTTCTCCACGAAGGCGGTCTCTTTGATCTTGGCCTCGAAGTCCTTCTTGAAATGCTGCAGGAAGCCCTGCATGGGCATGGCCGCGGCGTCGGCGAGCACGCAGATGGTGCGGCCGCGCATGTTCTTGGCGATGTCCGCCAGCAACTCGATGTCGCCCTGATGGCCTTCGCTGTGGTGGAAGCGGTGCGAGACCTTTTCCAGCCAGCCGGTGCCTTCGCGGCAAGGCGTGCACTGGCCGCAGGACTCGTGGTGGTAGAAACGCATGGTATTGTAGATGGTGGAAATCATGTCCACCGCCTCGTCGAGCACGGTGATGCCGCCGGATCCGAGCATGGAACCCAGCGAAGCCAGGCTCTCGTAGTCGAGCGTGCACTTGTCCACCATCTCGGCGGTGAGCACGGGGGCGGAGAGCCCGCCCGGGATCACGGCCTTGAGCTTGCGCCCGTCCTTCATGCCGCCGCCGTACTGGTCGATCATCTCGCGCATGGTGATGCCGAGGGGGACCTCATAAACGCCGGGCTTCTTGACGGATCCGGACAGGCAGAAAATCTTGAACCCCGGGCTCTTTTCCGTGCCCCATTGCTTGTGCCAGGCCACTCCGTGCTTGACGATGTGCGTGACCGCGGAGATGGTCTCCACGTTGTTGACGATGGTGGGCGCGCCGAACAGGCCCGAAACCGCCGGGAAGGGCGGCTTGATCTTGGGATACCCGCGTCCGCCCTCGATGGACGACAGCATACCGGTCTCTTCGCCACAGATGTAGGCGCCCGCGCCCCGGACGACGGTGATGGTCAGGTCCACGTCGGGGAAAGGGCTTCCGCCCTTTCCCGTGCCGAAGATCCCCTTGCCGACGAAGCCCTTGTCCTTGGCCTCTTGCACTGCCGCATGCAGGCGCTGGAAGCCGAGGATGAACTCGCCACGCAGATAGATGAACGCGTGCTTGGAGCCGATGGCATAGCAGGTAAGGATGACGCCTTCGACCAACTGATGCGGATCCGCTTCCAGGATGTAGCGATCCTTGAAGGTGCCGGGCTCACTCTCGTCGCCGTTGACCGCGAGGTAGATGGGCTTGCCCGTGCCCTTGGCCAGAAAGCTCCACTTCTTGCCCGTGGGAAAGCCCGCACCGCCGCGGCCGCGCAGGCCGGATTCGTCCACGAGCTTGATCAGATCGCCCGGAGGCGTGATGCCCACGTGGGCCTTGGCGGTTTCGTAGCCGCCGCGTGCCTGGTAATGGGCCAGGGTGTAGGCCTGTGGATCGTTGATGTACTTGGTCAGCACCGGGCTGAACGGCACCTTGGGTTTGGGCGGTGCGGCGGCGGCCGGAGCGCCGGGCGCAGCTGCGGGCGTAGCAGCGGGCGAAGGTGCGCCGGGGGCGGCCGCGCCGGGAGCCGGAACCGCACCGGGAGCAGCGCCTGCGGGAGCGGGTTGGGCGGAACCGGCCGACTTCTGGGCCGCGGATTCGTCCGCCTTCTGCTTCAAGGGAACGTCGCCGGAACCGGCCGGGTTGGGCTTGTTCGCATCAGACATGTTTGGCTCCGTTCGTTCCGTGTGAGCCATGAGTCCCATTTGCATGGGCGTCATTTGCGCCCCGGGTTCCCCCCGCGCTGTCATGGCCGCTGCGGCCGTTGGAAGGCGCGCCCTTGGCGTTCACGCCATCAGCCACGGGCACGGAAAGAGGCGTAGCCAGGGGACCGGGAACCTTGGTGGTCAGCGAACCTTCGCCGACCTTGAAATACGGGTCCTTGTCTTCGGATTTGCGGGCGCCGATTTCAGTCTCGCCCGCGAAGTTGTAATGCGAGGGTAAAGTCGGCACGCGCGGATCCATCTTGATCGCCGCCTGGGCCAGGTATTCCGCCGAAGTCTTGCCCGCCTCCTTGAGCAGCTTATCGAGGTAGGCGTCCAGGACCGGGCCTTTCATGGAACAGAAATGCTCATTGTCCTTCTGCACCACGGGAGGCTTGTCGCAATCGGCCAGGCACTCGACCTTTTCGCAGGAAAACAATCCGTCCTTGGTGATCTCGCCGGCCTTGATGCCCAACTTGGCCTTGATGGCGCCGAGGGCCGCGTCGGTGTTGTTCTCCAGCGCGCACATCAGGGTGGCGCACACCATAAAGCGGTGCTTGCCGTGGAACGGGCGTTTGAAGTGGGTGTAGAAGGTCACCATGCCCTGCACGTGGGCCACGCTGACGTTGCACAGCCCGGCGACGATCTCCATCGCCTCGTCGGTGATGCACCCGAATTCCTCTTCGGCCAGGCGCAGCACCATCATCAGGGCCGAGCGCTTGTTGGGATACTCTTCCGCGTATTCGTGGAACTTGGCCATCCGTTCCGGAGAAAATTCCGTGCGGCGCGGCGCGGCGGAACCGCTCGCGGTGGTTGCGCTGTTTGCGCTGTTTGCGGCAATCGGGCTCATCGATCGAGCTCCCCGGCGATGATATTGAACGAACCCAGGATGGCCACCAAATCGGCCAGCATGGACCCCTTGAGCAAAGTGCTGAGCACGGGGTAGTTGATGAACGAAGGCGGGCGGATGCGCACGCGGTACGGGCTGGAGGTGCCGTCGGACACGAGGTGGAAACCCAGCTCGCCGTTGGGCGCCTCGGTGGACGAATACTGGTCGATGACCGGCGCATGGATGCCATGGTCTTCGCCCGGCATCACCAGCTTGAAATGGTGGATCAGCGATTCCATGTCCCGGTAGGTCGAGGTCTTGTCCGGGAGAGTGCGTTTCTGATCCTCGTAGTTGATCGGGCCCGGCTCCAGCAGCTTCATGGCCTGGCGCACCATGGAGATGGACTCGGCCATTTCGTCGATGCGCACTTTGTAGCGCGCCAGGGTGTCGCCCTGGGTGTACAGCGGGGTATCGAATTTCAGCTCGTTATAGATCATGTAGGGACGGAACTTGCGGATGTCGTAGGGCACGCCGCTGGCGCGGCCCATGGGGCCGGTGATGCCGTAGGACATCGCCATCTCCTTGGTGATCACGCCGATGCCTTCGCAGCGGTCCAGGAAAATGCGATTCTGGTAGAAGCTCTTGCGCAGGTTGTCGATGGTCTTGTCCATCGAATCCAGGATGCCCGTCACGCGCTTCACGAAGTCGGCCGGCAAGTCGAATGCCAGCCCGCCCACGCGCGTATAGCTGCTGGTCAGGCGCGTACCCGTGACCGCCTCGAACACATCGTACAGTTTCTCACGCTCTACGAACGTCCACAGGATGCTCGAGAATGCGCCCAGATCCATGGTCATGGCGCCGACGCACAGGCTATGGTCGGCCAGGCGCGACATTTCGGCCAGGATGGTGCGGATCACCTGGCAGCGGCGCGGCACCGTGATACCGAGCAATTCTTCGGAAGCCAAGGCGAAGCCGATGTTGTTGGACAGCGGCGAAAAATAGTTGAGGCGATCGGTCAGGGTGATGAACTGGTTGTAGCTGCGGTTCTCGCCCAGCTTTTCGAAACCCGTATGCAAGAATCCGATCTCCTGCTCGGTCTTGATGATGCGTTCGCCCTTGACTTCCATCTTGACCCGCAGGGTCCCGTGCATGGCGGGATGCGAGGGGCCGACGTTCATATGGACGGTGTTCTCGTCGCGCTCCACGACTTCCTTGTCGTAGGAATACATGTCAGGTCCCGCCCTTCTGGGTGGTGGCATGGTAGACCGGAAAATTACCCCGCTCGCCGCGGCCCTTGAGGGGATAATCCTTGCGCAGGGGATGGCCTTCGTAATCGTCCGGCATCAGGATGCGCTTCAGATCAGGATGGCCCAGGAACTCGATGCCGTAGAGGTCCCACACTTCGCGTTCGGTCCAGTTGGCCCCGTCGTACAGGTCCGCGATGGAAGGTAGACGCGCATCGGCGTCGGCCACGAACGCCTTAACCTGGACGCGGATGCCCAGCTTGGGCGACAGCAAGGTGGTGATGACGGCGAAGCGCTCGGGCTGCGCGATCGGGTATTTCAGATAGTCCACGGCCGTCAGGTCGATGAACATGGCGAATTCCAGGGCCGGATCGTCGCGCAGGAACCGGATCAGGTTCTTGGCGTCCAGGCCTTTCACCTTGAACTGGTGGTAATGGGACTTCTCTTCGCGGCCAAGTAACGTAAGGGGACGCTCTTCCGCGTAGGCCTCCACCTTGGCGATCAGGGCCAGGTGGTTTTCGGTCTGTTGGATGATCATGGCTTGCCTGGGTTGCCGGTATTATCAGGGTAGGCCGCGCCGGCGGCGGCTTCCGCGGCCGGGGTGCTGCTGTCCACGTTGTGCCGGTAATGCGCATCCGGGGTGCGGAAAGCGACGGACTTGGCCGGATCCGAGGACGAATCCGCGGTCACGTATTCCTGCGACTTGGCCTGGCCCTTCTTGGCTTTGGACTGCACCAGCATCAGCGCGTCCAAAAAGGCCTCGGGTCGCGGCGGGCAGCCAGGCATGTAGGCGTCCACGGGGATGAACTGGTCCACGCCCTGGATCAGGGTGTAGGTGTCGAAAACGCCGCCGCTGCTGGCGCAAGCGCCCATGGAAATACACCACTTGGGTTCCGGCATCTGCTCCCATATCCGCTGGAGCACCGGCATCATCTTCAGCGAGATGCGGCCCGAGACGATCAGCAGATCGGACTGCCGAGGGCTGAATTTCATCACTTCGGAGCCGAAACGGGCGGTGTCGTACTTGGCCATGAAGGCCGCCATCATTTCGATGCCGCAACAGGCCGTGCCGAATGGCATGGGCCACA
>JBDSIO010000339.1:0-2221 GCA_039917895.1 Fibrobacteria bacterium
CCATGGTATTGATGGTATCCTTCAGCTCCAGGATTTCGCCCTTGGCTTCGGCCGTGATCTTCTTGGACAAATCCCCGTTGGCCACCGCCGTCGTCACCTGCGCGATATTGCGCACCTGGCCCGTAAGGTTTCCGGCCATGGAATTCACGTTATCGGTCAAATCCTTCCAGGTGCCGCCCACGCCTTTCACTTCGGCCTGGCCGCCCAGCTTGCCTTCCGAACCCACCTCGCGGGCGACGCGGGACACTTCCGAAGCGAACGAGTTCAGCTGATCCACCATGGTATTGATGGTGTTCTTCAGCTCCAGGATTTCGCCCTTGGCTTCGGCCGTGATCTTCTTTGACAAATCGCCATTGGCCACCGCCGTCGTCACCTGGGCGATGTTGCGCACCTGGCCCGTAAGGTTGGCCGCCATCGAGTTCACGTTATCGGTCAAATCCTTCCAGGTGCCGGCCACGCCGCGCACTTCGGCCTGCACGCCCAGCTTTCCGTCCGTGCCCACCTCGCGGGCCACGCGCGTCACTTCCGACGCGAACGAATTCAGCTGATCCACCATGATGTTGATGGTTTCCTTCAGCTCCAGGATCTCACCCTTGGCTTCGGCCGTGATCTTCTTCGACAAATCGCCATTGGCCACCGCCGTCGTTACCTGCGCGATGTTGCGCACCTGGCCCGTGAGGTTACCGGCCATGAAGTTCACGTTATCGGTCAAATCCTTCCACGTGCCCGACACGCCTTTCACCTGGGCCTGTCCGCCCAGCTTTCCTTCCGAGCCTACTTCACGCGCAACGCGTGTGACCTCCGACGCGAAGGAGTTCAGCTGATCCACCATGGTATTCACCGTGTTCTTCAGCTCCAGGATTTCGCCTTTGGCTTCCGCCGTGATTTTCTTCGACAAATCGCCGTTCGCGATGGCGGTGGCCACTTCGGCGATGTTGCGCACCTGGCCCGTAAGGTTCGAGGCCATCAGATTCACGTTATCGGTCAAATCCTTCCACGTGCCCGACACGCCCTTCACCTCTGCCTGGCCGCCCAGCTTGCCTTCCGAACCCACCTCGCGGGCCACACGGGTGGCTTCCGAAGCGAAGGAACTGAGCCGGCTTACCATGGTATTCACGGTCTTGGCGGAGCGCAGGAATTCGCCCTTCAACGGACGGCCTTCGGCCTCCACCGCCACGGTCTGGGACAGGTCGCCGCTGGAAACGGCGCCGATCACGCGGGACATCTCCGTGGTCGGCCAGACCAGATCATCGATCAACCCATTGATGGAATCCACCGCGTCGGACCAGCCGCCCTCCACCGGGCCCATGGAGATGCGCTGGGTGATCTTGCCTTCCTTGCCCACCCCCTTGTTCACCTTGTCCAGTTCCCGCACCAGCCGCCGGTTCATCTCGAGCACTTCGTTGAACACGGAGCAAATCCGCCCGTCCATGCCGCTGAAGTCCTCTTCCAGTTTTGCCTGGAAGTTGCCTGATTTGAAAGCCTCCAAAGCCAAAAGCAGCTTGCGTTTGTCCAAACCGCCTTCCTGGCGGCCATGACCGTTGTGCCCGTTGCCTTGGGCAAGCCCGTTGTTACGCTTTTTTGCCGGGTCAACCATGGAGTCCAAAGCCGATCCGTGGGAAGGCCCCGGATTAGGATTGGAAGTCTTACGGGGGCCTGAAACATTGCTTTTGGACATGGGAGCGGTCTTGGCGGGCATGAAGTCTCCTGGTGGATGAAATCCACTATCTGGGCCTAGCTACGTTTCCTGCTAGCGGGCCACAAGGAAAAAATCAATGAATCCGACCGGATTTTCGGGGAGACCCCTTGTTTCAGGGGAATTAAGGAAGATTTTACTTCATTTTTTGGCCGCTATTTTTCGTAGAAAACGTGGACTCCGTCCCATTTCTCAATCTGTTCCCAGGCTCCGGAGGAATCGGAATTCCAGGCACGACAATGATCTAGATAGTAGTTAAGGAGGTTATCCATGAGGTCGGAGGGGATATGTCGATGTGGAGGAACCTCTTGCCTCATGGCCAAGAATAACCGGGTAGCGTCCTTAAAACCTTTTCGGAAATAGATTTCCAATGCTTTCTGCAACAGATCCCGGGTGGCATCCTTGTAGGCGCGCACGGCTTCGGGCTGGTGACCGTAGATTTCAAAAAGCCTCAGGTGACGGCTGGAGCCCTTTACCCGGACCAAGTCGATCCAACGGTGATGACCGAATCCAGGTTCGAGGTCG
>JBDSIO010000340.1:0-5565 GCA_039917895.1 Fibrobacteria bacterium
TCGGAGCTGGGCGGCAGGATGGCTTCGGCCTCGCCGCTGAAGATCGCCCTGGCCGCGCTCATGGCGGTGGTCGCCTTGGGTTTCCTTGGCAGCCTGGCGAAGCGCGCGGGCGCTGCGGGAGGGGCAGAGACCGCTCGGTATGCCGATCCGGGAATCACGGGGGACTTTGATGACGTGCTTGGAAAACTTCCCGGCGCCGTCGCGCCTTCGCCCAACATCGCGTCTTTGAAGGCTCTGGGCGCACTGTTCCTGGATCCCAAGGGATTCCTCATCCCCTTCGAGCTGATCTCCGTTCTCCTATTGGCCGCCATGGTGGGCGCCATCGCCGTGGCCCGCGATGAAGGGAGAGCCCCGTGAACCTGACCACCTGCCTCATGCTGTCCGCGGCCCTGTTCGCCATCGGCGCCTTCGGCCTGGTGACGCGCCGCAATCTGATCGCCGCGCTGATGTCCCTGGAACTCATGGTCATCGCGGCCTTGATCAATTTCATCGCTTTCGCCCGGTTCGGAGTCCATTCCGCGGGCCATCCGGAATCCGGCAGCGTGTTCGCGCTTTTCGCCGTGGCCGTTACGGCTGCCGAAATGGCCTTGGCGCTGGCCATCGTCATCGCCGTGCACCGCCAGCGCAAGCATCTGGACGTGCGGGAATTGGACGGGCTGCATGGCTGAGGCGATCGGGAACGGCGGGGTCCTCGGACTGATGGGGATGATCGGATACGGGATCCTGGCATTGCCTTTCCTGTCCTTCCTGGTGAACGGTCTCTGGCTGGGCCGCAAAAGCGCCAAGGCCTCGGCATGGACGGCCACCCTGCTCATGGCCATGACCCTGATCCTGGCTGTCTTCCTCGCCTTATATTATCGCGGGCAGGTGCTGATGCATCCGGATGCCCATCCCGATCGTTCCTTGATGCTTTGGGACCATTCCTGGATGTCCTTCGCCCTTGAACCCGGAACCGTGCTGGCGGCGAAGTTCGGTTTCCTGCTGGATCCTATTTCCATGATGATGGTGCTGGTCATCAGCTTCATCTCGTTCCTGGTGAACCTCTATTCCATCGGTTACATGAAGGATGACAAAGGCGCGGGCCGGTTCTTTCCGTTGCTCGCTTTTTTCAGTTTCACCATGCTGGGCTTGGTGGTCTCCAGCAACCTGGCGCAAACCTTCTTTTTCTGGGAACTGGTCGGCGCGGCTTCGTACCTGCTGATCGGATTCTGGTACGCCAAGCCTTCGGCGGTGGCGGCAAGCAAAAAAGCCTTCGTTCTGACCCGCCTGGCGGACGCCTTCTTTCTGATGGGCCTGCTGGTGACCGGCATCGTGGCCGGTGGATTCGATTTCGCGCGCCTCAACGGACCCGAAGCCGCGGACTCGTTGAACCATACCGTGGGCGGGGGAATCTTCGCCTGCAATCTACTTACCCTGGGCACGCTGGGTATTTACCTGGGGGCGTGGGGCAAGTCGGCCATGTTCCCGTTCCACGTATGGCTGCCCGATGCCATGGAAGGCCCGACCCCGGTCTCCTCGCTGATCCATTCCGCCACCATGGTGGTGGCCGGCGTGTACCTGACCGCGCGCCTGTTCCCCCTCTTTTCCGCCGCCGAACATACCCTGCGGGTGGTGGAGTTCACGGGCGCATTCACGGCCGTATTCGCCGCGGCCATCGCCTGCGCCCAGACCGATCTCAAGCGCATCCTGGCCTTCTCGACTTTGTCGCAGCTGGGCCTGATGATGTTCGCGCTGGGCACGGGAGGCGAGGCGTATACCGCTTCCATGTTCCACATCTTCACCCACGCCTTTTTCAAATGCCTGCTGTTCCTGTCAGCCGGCGTGGTCATCCATGCCGTCCACGGCAATGACGTTAGGGACGCCGGCGGCCTGCGCAAGCTGCTGCCGCGCACCTACTGGTCCACCCTGATCGCGGTCCTGGCCATCGCCGGCATTTTCCCGTTCGCGGGCTTCTTTTCCAAGGAGGAAATCCTGCATGCCGCTTTCGCGAGCGGCCGCTACGGCGCTTTCCTGGCCGGACTGGCGACCAGCGCCCTGACCGCGTTCTATATGTCGCGTTATTTCTTCCTGGTCTTTCATGGGAAACGCCGGGGCCATGCGGCGCTGGCGACCGCTCCTGGAGCGGGAGCGTCGCATGACGGGCGCGGACAGGCCGAATCGGATTCCTCCGGACCTGGACCGATCCACGAGGGTTTTCTCATGACCTTGCCGATCGTGATCCTGGCTGTTCCCAGCGCACTGGCCGGCTGGCTCGGCAAGGATTTCTTCCGCGCCCAGATGCGCCTCTGGCCTTTGGACTCGATGGGCGAGGGGGCGGCGGGTCTCTCCCATGGGATCCATGTCGCCGGGGGCGCGAGCGGCGCTGAATGGCTTCCGATCGTAGCGACGCTATTGGCCGTTTCGGGAATGGCGGTAAGCTGGTACTGGTACGGGATGAAAAACCGGGGGCCGGGTTTCCCGGGCCGCATCGCTCCCGCTTGGTACCGGGTGTTGGCGAACAAGTTCTATGTCGACGAAGCGTATCTATTCCTGGCCAAACGCGTGGCGGGCCGGTGGATCGCGAGGCCCGCGGATTGGATCGAACGGCATATCGTCAACGGGGCCTTCGACTGGGTGACCGGCGCACTGCGCGGGATCGCTTTCTTGCAAAGCTTGTTCCATAACGGCCAGATACAAGTTTATATCTTCGTGGCCTTGACCGGACTCGTGGTATTGGCGCTTACCGCGGGGCTGGGATTTTGATGGACGCCTCCTGGTTCCTTACCGCCACCTGGGTGTTGCCCTTGCTTTCCGCGGCCGCCTTGATGGCGTTTCCGGCGGAAGGCCAGTCCGCCATCAAACGGTTCAGCCTCCTCGCCAATGGCCTTAATCTGGCGATCATCCTGGGGCTGTTCGGCTTGTTCTTGAGGAATCCGCCGGAGGCCGTATCCGGGTCGACTGCCCCCGCCCTGGCCTTCGTCACCGACGTGGCCTGGTTTCGCGATTGGGGCATCCGCTATCACGTCGGCGTGGACGCCATTTCCCTGTCTCTCATGCTGCTGGCCGGTATCGTGGTCTTCTGCGGAACCCTGGCAAGCTGGAATGTCCGGGATCGCACAAAGGAATTCTTCATCCTGCTGCAGGTGCTCGCGGCCGGCGTGTTCGGCAGCTTCATCGCCTTCGATCTATTCGCCTTCTTCGTGTTCAACGAACTCACCCTTATCCCGACCTACCTGCTCATCGGCATGTTCGGCAGCGGCCGCAAGGAGTTCGCGGCCATGAAACTCAATCTGATGCTGATGGGGGGATCCGCGCTGATCCTGCTGGGCATCCTGGGCCTGTTCATCGAATCCGGCAAGCACACCTTCGACATCGTGGAGCTGTCCCAGGTCCATTTCGACCGGGATTTCCAGATGTGGGGCTTTCCGGTCGTCTTCCTGGGTTTCGCCATCCTCGGCAATCTGTTCCCTTTCCATATCTGGTCCCCGGACGGACATGCCTCCGCGCCCACGGCCGTCTCCATGTTCCTGGCGGGCGTTCACATGAAACTCGGAAGTTACGGTTGCCTGCGCATCGCCATATACCTGATGCCCGAGGGCGCGCGCGCCTGGATGGATGTGTTCCTGGTGCTGGCGGCAGCGGGAGTGGTGTGGGGCGGCATCGTGGCCGTCCGCCAGAAGGATCTCAAGTATCTGAACGCCTATTCATCGGTGTCGCATTGCGGCCTGGTGTTCCTGGGCCTGGCGGTCTTGAACCCAGTGGGATTGCGGGGCGCGGTCATGCAAATGCTGGCGCATGGGTTAATTACCGCGGCAATCTTCTGCCTGATCGGAATGATCTACGCCCGCACCCATACCCGCCGCATCCCGGAAATGTCCGGTCTTATGGCCCGGATGCCGTTCCTCTCCGTTTCCTTCATTATCGCCGGCTTCGCGGCCCTGGGACTTCCCGGCCTCGCGGGCTTCGCCGCGGAACTGAACGTTTTCCTGGGCGGGTTCTCGGCGGATAATCCGCTCGCCATCGTCTGCTCGGCCTTCGCCGTATTGTCCATCGTCGTGACCGCCATCTATGTGCTGCGGGCGACCAACGCCATCCTGCACGGCCCGCCCGCGACCAGCTCCGCCGCAATCTCACCTGCCGCCACTGCTTCTGCAGCCATTGCTGCCACTGCCGCTGCTCCCACGGCGCCCGCCGCCACGGCGGCCCTGACAGACGCCACCTGGCTGGAACGGGTGCCTGTAGTCCTGCTGCTGGCCTGCATTATATTGATGGGCTTATTCCCGGGCCGCATCGCGGACCTTATCGATCAAGCGCTTGTCCCCATCCTCAACAACCTGAACCGGTAGGCGACCGAACGTGACCGCGCTATTGCCGTATCTTCCCGACCTCTCCCTGCTGGCGCTGGCATTCCTGGTCCTGGTCTTCGATCTGCAAAGCGATCGCGGAGAAGGAACGTCCAAGCAAGGGGTCTTTCATTTGGCCTGGTTGGGCCTGGGGGCCATCGCCATCCTGCTCGCGGCCACGCCCATCGATTGGATCGAGGCCTCGTTCGCGGGCTATACCGCCACCCCTGCCGGCCAAGTGTGGAAGCTTTTATTCACCTTGGCTGCCTTCGGCACGGTGCTTCTCGCGCGTCCGTATTTTCGAGAGGGCGGAAATGCGCGCGGGCCGCTGCGAAAACCCGGGGCCTTCTTCGCGCTGCTCCTGCTTTGCGTCCAGGGGATGTTTGCCCTGGTTTCCGCATCCGACCTCCTCACCTTCTATCTCGGACTTGAATTGGCGACCCTGCCCATCTTCGCTCTCGCCGCTTTCCAGGCGCGTGACGCCGCATCCGGCGAGGCTGGCGCCAAGTACGTGCTGATGGGCGGATTCGCCTCGGCTTTGATCCTCTTCGGCATTTCCTTCTTATACGGGGCGACAGGCGCGTTGGATTTCGCCTCCCTCGAGGCCGCCGCGCGCAGGTCTCCGACCGATCCCATCCTCTGGGGGGGCATCATTTTCCTGCTCGGCGGCCTCGGGTTCAAGCTTTCCATGTTTCCGATGCACATGTGGACGCCGGATATCTACCAGGGCGCGCCCACGCCTGTGATGGCCTTCCTGTCGGTGGGATCGAAGGCCGCCGCCGTGGCCGCCTTCGCGATGATTTTCCTGGGGCCGCTGGATGGCGCGCGTCCTGCGCTGGGGATGTTCTTTTCCGTGGCCGCGGCGCTGTCGATGGCCGCCGGCAATTTGGGCGCGATGCGCCAGACCGATCTGCGCCGCTTCGTGGCCTATTCATCCATCGCCCAGGCCGGCTATATGCTTTTAGCCCTGCTAGGCGATCCTGTGATGGCCCGCATTTCCCTGCAATACAACCTGGTCACCTACGGGGTGACGAGCTTCGCGCTTTATTTCATCATGAGCGTCATCGGAAAGGAGGGGCCGGAAACCCTCCCGGCTCTGCGCGGCTTGAGCCGGCGCAGTCCCGCACTCGCGGCCTTGTTGCTTATGTGCATGTTTTCGCTGGCGGGAATTCCGCCGCTGGCCGGATTCCTGGGCAAGTTCATGTTGTTCACCGCCGCTGCCGCCCAAGGCCACTATATCGTG
>JBDSIO010000341.1:0-16230 GCA_039917895.1 Fibrobacteria bacterium
TGGAAATACTCCCTGCTGGTCGGAATCACCCGGGCGGTCCCGCGCTTCGCCAAGCTGATGGGAGGACATATCCGCTTGTATCGGGCGCGCAGCCTGGAGATCTCCGGCGGAGGCGGGGAGTTCTGCCAATTGGACGGCGAGGATCTGACGGATTTCCTGAAGGAGACCGGTAGGCTCACGATCAGGCCAGCCCGCCAAGTGATGCTGCTCGACCTGCGACGCGCCTTCTTCAGCCTTTTTTGATCCTCAAACGGTTCTGAGCATCGCCTCGACATCATCGGCGACCACGCCGCGCACAGAGTAGGCCGCGGCCGCGCGCAAATCCTTTTCCCCCTTGAGATCCCAGATCAGGAAAAGTTCCGATCCCGGAATGACCGCGGATTTCCGCGCCGCGAGCAGATCAAGTTCGGAGGGCTTTACCGACGAATTCCGGGCGTTGCGCTCGGTGGCAAGCAGGCTGTCGCGCGCGTAACGGCGGAAAATCTCCCACGAAACCGAGAAATGGCGGATGGCAACGGCCGTTTCCGCATCCTTTCCCGAGTGCACTTCGGCGAACCGTTCATAGCTATCGAAGATCCCTCCGAGCACGGGATAGGCTTTTTCCCTCGCGAGATAGCGAAGGATTCCGCCATGGAAGCTGGCCAGGAAGGTGTCCGGATGCGCACCGGCGGCCTTCACCATCTTCGCGCATTTATCCGCGAGCATTTCCACGTATCCATGGTTCGCGGATACCGCTTCGGGGATCTTCAGTTCCAGGTAGAAGGGCTTGCGCCCGAACTCCTCCAGGAAACGCTCCAAGGTCGGGACGCCGTAGGCAGGTAGGCCGCCTGCCTTGCCCGTTCCCTTGAGGCTCAGGGCCTGGACGTCTTTCCAATCCAGGTCGAAAAGGTTGCCGCGGCGGCCGGCCAGACGCTTGCAATCTTCATCATGGAAGATCACCGGCACGCCGTCGCTGGTCAGTTGCACGTCGAACTCGACCATGTCGCAGCCCGCGTCATAGGCCGCGCGGAAGGCTTCGAGAGTGTTCTCGATATGCAGATTGTGCCAGCCTCGATGCGCGACCTTCCAAAGCGGATTCATCCCGACTCCCGTGCCCCGGGTGCCGCCGGAATCGGGGAAGGCGCCACCGTAACGGCGATGTGACGGTTGTTGGCCAGAAAGAGGCCGTAGTCGGCGTCCGCGCCCAGGTTTTTACGCAGGTTCGGCGTCCGTTCCTGCAAAAGCGCTTCAACGCGCTCACGGCATTCGCCGCCCCCGCCGCGGGTGAAATAGGCGTCCGTGCGCCGACGGAAAAAATCCTCCGCGGTGCGCGTCCACTCGCGTTCGGCCGAGAATTCCACCTCTCCCACCAGCAGTCCATAGGGACCGGGAAGCCTTTCCTGGCGGGCGGGTTTGGCGGCCACGTAATCCGCCAATTCCAGCGCCCGCTTGCCGTATCGGCGCATCCAGGTGGACGCCACCGTTTCGTCGGCGAAACCGTAGGCGCGCAGGGCCGCGCGGATGCGATCCCGCTCGGCGGAATCGGCCCAGGCCCCCGGCAACGGCCTGGGTTTTATGTCCTTGAGTCCGATGGTGCCCTTTTTGTCCGTGGCCTTTCCTTTGCCGTCAAAGATGAACTTCAGGTATTGGGCCGCGAAGGTCCGATGGGTGGTATATTTGCCGCCCACCGCCGAGCTTACGTTTTCCTGAAGGCGGTGGAATTCATGTTCGCGGCTCAGGGTGATGGTGGAGCCTTTGGCGTTGCGCGCCAAGGGCCGCACTCCGGTGATGGTGCAAATGACGTCCGGAGTCCAGTCCGGGAAGTAGGTCATGGCGAGCTCGAGCAGTTCCTTGATTTCCTGGTCTTGCGGCACCGAAGGTTCGGGCGGAAACAAACCCACTTCGGTCTCGGTGGTGCCGATAAGATGCCTGCCCTTCCATGGTATAATGAAAAAATAACGCTTGCTGACCTTGCCTTCGGGGCCGGGCGGCACGGGAAGAATGAAACACGACCGTGAAGGCAGACCATCGGCGATCAGGTGGATGCCTTGCGAAAGGCGCACCTGGGGACGCGCGCCGGGAAATGCGATCCTTGCCACCTGGTCCGTCCAAGGACCCAGGGCCAAGGCGACCTTGCGGCAGCGGTGGACCGCTTCCCTGCCGGTGAGGCGGTCGGCGAGCGTCACCTCCATGAGACCGTCGCCGGCGCGTTCCACGCCCTGGAAGCTGCGATAGTTGTGGATATGCGCCCCTAGGGCGGCGGCATCCAACAGGTTTTCCATCACCAGGCGCGCGTCGTCCATGACGCAATCGGAATATTCATATGCGCCGCATTCCTCACCGGGGAGGAAATGCGGTTCCTTGGCGCGGAGTTCTGCGGGATCGACCCAGCGATGGGGGTCCATGCGCCGGCTTCCCGCCAGGAAATCATATAGGGTCATTCCGGCCTTGATGCCGGCGCGCCAGTGCCTGCCCAGCCGGGTCCTGGGAAATAGAAAGCGGCGCGCTTCCACCAAATGGGGGGCGATGGAAAGCAATTGGGCACGTTCGCGGACCGCGTCCCGTACCAGTCCGAAATCGAAGGTTTCCAGGTAACGCAAACCCCCATGCAGCAGTTTTGAGGTATTGCTGCTTGCCCCGCGACCGAAATCCCCGGCTTCGAACAATGCCGTGGTAAGTCCGTGGAAGGCCGCCAGACGGGCCAAGGCCGCGCCATTAATTCCTCCGCCGATAATGATTAAGTCGTAATCCACCCTGAGAGCCCGGTCCTTCCGTCCTGATTTTCCTATTTTTCAGTTCTCATTTATCATAAAAAACAGAATTCTACACCTTTTGACCAGGCCCAACCCTACATGTCGCCATCCCTCCGACTCATTTCCCTGCTCGCGGCGCTGATTGCAACCCTGGCTCCGGCCCAGCCCCTGGCTCCTGCCGAAGCGCCCTCTGCTCCGGCATCCGCCGTTGCCGCAGCCCCCAAATCCAAGGCTGCCGCTTCCTCCAATAGCTCGCTGAAAAGCGCGTCGAACACCCCCGCTGCCGTCGTCATCACGGTTGGCCCCAACAAGATTCGCAGACGCCAGATCGACACCCTGGTGCAATTGATGGTCAAGGTCAAGCAGGCGCCCGAGAACATGGACGTGCGGCAAAAGGAATACCTGGAGCGCATGGTCGCGACCAATTTGATCGGCCAGGAGCTCCTGGATCTGGAAGCCAAGCGCCTGAACCTGGTCGCGGATCAAAAGTCCATCGACTCCCTGGGCAAGGTCTTCAAGGCCAACTTCCCAAGCGACGAAGCGTTCCGCAAGGCTCTCAAGGAAGCGGGGGATAGCGAACAGGGACTGCGCGACAAGATGGCCCGGCAGATCAAGGCCGACAAGCTGCTCAACACCCAAATGACCCCGGTAGGGCGGCCGACCCTGAAGGAGATCCAGGATTTCTTCGCGGCCCATAAATCCGCGTTCCCAATCAACGATTCCCTGCGCGCCTGCCAAATCCTTTTCATCGTGGACAAGAACGCCCCGGCCGCCGATGTGCAGAAGAAGAAGGCCGAACTGGAGAAAATCCGCTCCGCCATCCTCAAGGATACCGCCCAGGTGGACGTGATGCTGACCCATTTCGTCATGACCGCCCGCAGCGTTTCCGACGGTCCCGAAAAAAAGGACGGCGGGGATCTACAGCGCTTCCTGCCGGGGGATTTCAATCCGGAATTCAAGAAGCAGGTCACCGCCCTCAAGGTGGGCCAACTTTCTCCGGTGTTCCGCACCCCGCTAGGCTGGCACCTGGTCCTGCTCACGGAACGCAACGACGGCAAATTCGAAAGCTACCAGTTGCAAGTGGCCCGGGCCCTGGTGCAGGAGAAGACGGTCAAGGCGGGCAAAAACCTGAAGAAATACCTGCAGACATTGGCCGATCGCTACAAGGTAAACTACCTGGAAACCGCTTACCGCGATACGACCTTGGCGGGAGTGTACGAGCCCTGAACCGGATCGCATGACCATGATCGCCCAGGACCTGTTGATCGGCTCCCGTTTCGAGAAATGCGTCGTCGAGCGGTTGATCGGCCGCGGGGGTTACGGCCTTACTTTTCTGGCATTCGACGATGAGCTCCAGGAACATCGGGTAATCAAGGTCTCGCAGGACTCGGGACTCGAGGAGGACTCCAGGCGGCGCCATCTCAAGACTTTCCTGGAAGAGGGCTTGATCCTCAGCCGCCTCAAGCATCCGCAAATCGTAACCCTGCGGGGGCAGGGCGACAAGCACGGACACCGTTACATGATCCTGGACTACATCCAGGGTTACAGCCTGCGCAACCTGTTCGATATCGTCGCCCAGCGCAAGGCGGAACTGGGTTGCGGCTGGCAGGACCTCATTGATCCCATCACTGCCTCGGCCCTTGTCCTTTCGGCGCTCTACCCACTGGAATACGCCCATCGGGCCAACGTGCATCTGCCGGATCGCGAGATCTTCGGGGTCGCGCATCGCGACATCTCCCCGGGCAACCTGATCCTCGGAATCAAGGGCAATGAAAAGGGACGCTTGGTGCTGATCGATTTCGGCACCGCCAAGACGGCTCTCACCGAGAACGTCACCATGGACCAGAACGTGGTAGGCACCATCCCCTACATGGGCAAGGCCCGGCTGCAAAAGGCCAACAGTCCCCAACAGAAGGCCCAGTACCAGGAATTCTGGAAGGACTTCCGCGAGACCCAGCACGACATCCATGCCATCGGCGTGCTCTATTACCAGCTGCTCACCGGCCGCCTGCCCTTTTTCGGCGAGACCTCGCCTCAGATCATCGCCAGAATCCTGGATCCGGAAGCCTATTCCCAATGCCATCTGGAAATCGCCTCCGCGCATTCCTTCGCCTCCGGCGTGCTGCGCAAATGCATTGTGTACCACGACTTTTCCCAGCCCCTGGGAGATCAACCCTACCAATATCCGGACGCGGGATCCATGCGGCACGACATGGAGGAGGTTTTCCACGCCCTGTCTGGCGGCAAGTCCGTCAACGACGTGTTGATCGCCCTGGGCAAGAAGCTGGCGCATCCTGAAACCTGGGCGCCCATCGACGGCAGGCAAAGCAGGGAAAACGCCACCAACGCCGCAATGTCCAAGGTACCGACTCCCGCAGGTTACGTCACGAGCCTTGGCCTCCCCTACCCCCACCGCAAACGCTCCCCGGCCATCTACGCGGCCGGCATCGCAGGCGGTCTGCTGCTGGCCTCTGCCGCCGCCTGGTGGCTGAGCCCGCGCCGCGGCCCTGCCGACAAGAGCCATGCGGCCGCCCTTGCCCCCTCCAGCGCCGCAACCGCCCAGACCACGGAATCCGGGCAAGGTGGAGGTGCCGCCCTTCGCTTTCCGGGCAAGGACAGCTTTACCCCCGGGGAAAACCTCGAGAAGCTGGATTCGCCGTCGGTTACGGCGGCCAAACCGCGTTCGGCGCGGAACAAGTCCGGCAAGGCCAAGACTGCAGCCAAGGTAAGTGATGCCGCTACCGGTTCCGAAAATCAACCCACCCCGTCGGATGCCGGGACGGCCAAGCTGGGCAATCTGGCTTCGCTCGCAGCGGAGGCCCTCAAGGGCGTGGACATCTGGAATCGCGAGTCATTCGTCCAGGTCCTGACCCTGGTGCGGGAGGAGAATCCTGCGGCATTCGAACGGATCTCGACATTTCTGGCCAAGTACCCCGAGTCCCCGGATTTGCGGCTATTAAAGGCGCAGTTGGTCCTGATGAGGGATCCTACCGGGGCGCAAACCCGCAAGGACCTTTTTCTGCTTCAGGGATCCCGGCCCGAATTCATGCATCCGACCATTTTCCATGAGCAGGTGCTGTATCTGCTCTGGAAAACCGATGTCGCAACCTATGAAGCGCAAAAAACCCCCGCCGCCCGCATTAACCTCATGAAATCGGCCAACGCGTATATCGCTGAATTTCAGCCGAATCCGGCGTATGAACACAAGGTGAAAGACATCCGGAATTCACTTTCGCAATGATTTTGGCTTTTCCAATCCTTTAATCTCACCTTCCCCGGTCATTCCCTTTAAAAATCCGGCTACTTTTGGTAAATTAATGCGCCTGATTTTCCGGGAACCGCGTGTTCGGAATCCCATGTGATTAAGCAGATAGAGATAAAGGACGACCATGTACTCAGTCATTGAATGCGGTGGATTCCAGCACAAAATCACCGTCGGAGAAACGCTTAAGGTCCCGAAGATGGACGCCAAGGTCGGCGATATCGTGACCGTGTCCAACGTGCTCCTGTTCGCCAACGGCGAATCCGTCCAGGTCGGCGCGCCCCTGGTTTCCGGCGCCGCCGTGAAGCTGGAAGTCCTGAACCAGGGCAAGGGCGACAAGGTGCTTTCCTTCAAGCGCAAGCCCCGCAAACGCTATCGTAAGACCGTCGGACACCGCCAGCTCTTCACCGAAGTGCTGGTCACCGAGATCACCCTTGGCAGCGACAAGTCCAGCGTGGACGAAAAAGCCCAGCTCCGCGCCCGCGCCCGCATCAAGGCCCTGGCCGCCCAGAAAGTCCAAAACGTCCCTCTCACCAGGGCTCAGAAAGTGGCCGCTGCGGCCAAAGGAAAGTAAGACATGGCACATAAAAAAGGTCTTGGTAGCACTCGTAACGGCCGCGACTCCAATCCGAAGTACCGCGGGGTCAAGAAATTCGGCGGCGAAAAAGTCATCGCCGGCAACATCATCCTCCGCCAGAAGGGCACTCGCTGGCATCCCGGTCTGAACGTGGGCTTGGGCCGCGACTACACCCTCTGGTCCCTGATCGAAGGCGTCGTCAAGTTCGAGCGCCTCGGAAAGGATCGTCAGAAGGTCAGCGTCTATCCGGCCGCGGTCGCCCCTACCTGATTCCAGTCCTTGCTCTTTCCCTTAAAAAGGCCTCCAGTCGGGAGGCCTTTTTCATTTCCGAACAATTTCCCCCCGATCGATTCCAAGGCTTTTCCAGGACGATCGAACCCCTAAATGCGGTTTTCACTTCCCCATTCTTTATATCTTACATCGGCGATGCGAGGTGCCAAAGCCTGGTTCTGGTTCTCCCTGGGCGCGATTCTACTCGCCTGCTCGCCCGATCCCGATCGGGTCAATTACGCCTACTTGCGCAGCCCCAGTTTTTTCCGCGCCGATACCACTTTTTCCGACCACCCGCTATGCAAGGACTCGCAGGTTTTCACCACCCCGGAAGAATGCAGCAAGGTTAAGAAATACCAGCTGACCTGGGTGCGTCCCGAGGATACTGCCCGCCTGGTGGGCTACCGTATTTATCTGGACACCACGGACCCAAACCTTCCGGGAAAACATTGGAATGACCTGAAGGACAGGCCCGAGTTCGCCAGCATTATCGTGCAATCGAAGCTTCTGAAGGACACGCTGTTTTTCATTTTCGGGCAGGCCGGCTTCAGGCAGGACACGCTGAAACCCGGGTCAAGGAAGATATTCGTACTGGACTCATCGAAACGGGAAGAGGAAACCACCGGTAACCTGGATTTCGCTTTGGTTCCCGTTTACAGCGGCGATGCCACCCCGGGCCAACCGCAATTCGCGTACTTCCAGACGCGGGACAAACAGCCGCCGGACGGATTCCATCCCGCTTTCATCCCGCGCGCCACCCAGGTCGAAATCGCATGGGAACGCCCTACCGATCGCGTGAGCTTCTTCGACCCCTCCCAGGATACTGGGATGATCGCAGGTTATTCCATTGAGGTGCAATTGGTCGGAAAGGTGATCCCGGAGAAAAAAAATTCCTTCCGTCCCAAGCTCCTGTCATATCAGGTCGGATCGACGGATATGCTGGCCAGAACCAGCATGGTTTTCGACAGCGTAGACAAGTTCGTATTCAGCGTGCCTGATTCGAACCGATCGGCTAAACGCGTCACACCGCTCCTTTCGGACAGCCTGCATTTGGTGATCGGCGATGTACGGCCATTGGACACCTTGAAGGTGCGACTCTACGCCATCGACAGCAGCGGCAACCGGAACATCAATGCCATGGAGATCGTCACATTGATCGCCACCGACACCACCCAGCCTTCCAAACCGGTCATGAGCAGGGATTCGATCACGCAGAACGGTTTTCGATTATGGTGGCTCGCGTCCAGCGATTCGCTACGCGACGGCGATCAGCGCCTGCCGGGTCCCAAGGCGAATTTCAACATCCAGAATTACCGCCTGATCCGGACCCTGATCCGGGATTCGACTTCCAGGACCACCAGCCTTGACCGCGTGGACACGACCATTTTGATCGACTCCAATGGGAATGGCAAACTGGATACCTTCAAACTCTCCATGAAATTCCTGCCTCCGGGGACCTTGTTCCGCATGCGCCTCAGCGCTATCGATCGCTCCGGGTTCGAGTCCCTGACCGATACCATGAGCGTGCGGACGGACTCGGTGCGGTTCGCGGGAACGGATAGCGCCCTGGAGTGCCCGAAAGACTTCATCCCAGTGCCGCGTGGAAATTTCCGCCTGGGGGACAATGCTTCCTCGTCTCCGGACGAGAAGCCGGCCGCGAACGTAATGATGGGCCCGTATTGCATAGAACCATATGAGCACCGCGACTCCACGGGCCGGCGGTTCGTCTCCAACGTCACCTACCGGCAGGCGGAGGAGATCTGCAGATCCGTGGACACGGCTTTCGCAACGAATCTGTGTTCCGAGGTCGAATGGGAACGCGCCTGCGAAGGACCTGAGTCCACGAACCTGACCCACGGCATCCAATCCGAAGGGACCAACGCGTCCATCTTACAGTCGAGTTGCAACCAGGGGACCAACGATTCCGCCATGGCCATGTCCTTCGAGTTGCGAAATTCGCTTTGCCTGACCACGGAAGGCGTGTACGACATGGCGGGCAACCTGTCCGAATGGGTGCGCGACCCTTATGTCGCCGATGCGTACTCCCAATCCAGCCGCAAAGACACGGTGTACCATGATTTCAGGTTCACCGATCCCACTGCCACCGATTCCACGGCCGGTAAATCCCCTCCCGGTATCCGCGGCGGAAATTACCTGAAAACCTCCTTCCCCCAGCAGTCCTTGACCCAGAACCTGGCGCGCTGCTCCAACCGCGATTTCGCCGCGCAAGTGCGCCCGGTCTACCGGGCGGAATGCCAGAGCGAATCCGGGCCGAAAATCGCTGTCATCTACGCTCCAGGTTTGACCGGGCACCGCTGCGTCGATGTCCCGGTTGGCGTTGACCCGGCGAAGATCACGGAAATCCGGCCGGACAGCGCCCGTATCTTGATATTCCTGTCCGGCGTCCTCAAACCCGTTCCCGATACGCTTCCGCCGGATACGGTTTTCAAGGGACGAAAACCGGTTTCGGCCTTGTTGACAACCCGCTCCCTGGCCGTAGTCACCTTCGTCAGCAACAAGGGGGCGTCGGAGGTAACCGACATCCTCGACGCCAAGGAAATGCGCGATACCTCGCAAGCCGCCTTGGAACGGATCTTCACCCGCGAAGCCGGGAATGCGGAATGGACTGTCCGCAAGCAGAACGGGAAATTCGAAATCAAATACCTGTACGCCTATTCCATTTTCGGCACCAAGCCGGCCAAACCCTATTATTCCAGCCGCGTAATCGGCTTCCGTTGCTGCAGCCTGGCCAGGCCGCGCCAGGTTCCCGCGGACACCACGGTAATAGCCGGCAACTGAAGCGCTTTTCCGCCACCCGCCACCCGCCACCGCCAACAGTCGCAGCTTTCCGCCTTCACCTATCCGCTAATCCGGGGATACCAGGGCCTTCCATATCTTCCGCGACAGCGAGCTCACCAAGATCCTTTCCAGCTCCCCGGCCTTGCACCAGGTGAAACCTTCCGGCAACGGGGCCTTTAGGCACGCGGGATCCATGCGCGCTTCGGCGAGATGGATCCGATAGCGGTGATGGGTAATGCTGTGGGTTACCGTAACCGCCAGGGGACGCAAGGACGCTTCGGCCAAGCCTGGCAGCCGGGATTTCCAGGCGGCGCGCAGACCGGGCAGATCACCGGCTTCGAAGAAGGGAAAGGTGAGGAGCCCGGCCAGCCGCTCGGGTTTGCGCGGGGTATAGAGCAGCACCCGGCGCTGCGCGCCCGCGCCGGCAACGACCGCTACCCCGAAACCTGATACAACGACGGCCCCTTTGCGCAGCTTCGCGGGCGGAAAGCGGTCCTGGGACGTATCCGCATGGGCGCGGCAGAACGGCGCCAGCGGACAACGGGGACAATCCGGGGATTTGGGCGCGCACACCAGCGCCCCGAGTTCCATCAAACCCTCGTTCACCAGGGCGGGCCGCCCGGATCCCGCCCAGGCGCGGGAAAGCGCCCAATAACGTGATCGGCCCTCACTGGAATCAGGCAGGAAAGGCAGGGCGTAGAGCCGGCTGAAAACCCGCACGATGTTGCCGTCCAGAATCGGTTCGGGTCGGTTGAAGGCCAGGCTGGCGATGGCTCCGGCCGTATATTCCCCCACCCCTTTCAAGGCCAGCAACTCCTCTCGCCTCCACGGAAAACGGCCCGCATGGCCGTCCACGATTTTCCTGGCGGTTGCCAAGAGGTTGCGCGCCCGTGAGTAGTAACCCAATCCGGCCCAGGCTTCCAGCACGTCGGCTTCCGCGGCAGACGCCAGGGTCCGGATATCTGGAAAGCGCGCCATCCAACGACGGAAATAATCCATGACGGTGGAGACCTGGGTCTGCTGGAGCATGATCTCGGAAATCCAGGTGGCGTAGGGATCTCGAAGCCGGATCGGATCGGCACCGCGTTCCTGCTTCCCGGAGCGCCCCTTCACGGACTCCCCCTTGCCGGGATCCCCGTCACCTGAACGTCCGTATTCCATCTCAGGTTCCCGAACGGCGCCATCTTCAACCCAGGGAGTCCGCCAAGGCAACTCACGCCGGTTCGCCTGGAACCAGGAGGTCAGCGCCCTCGCCCATTCGGCAACCTCCCCGGTTCCGGGCTTCGCCGGGAGGCGCGCCATCATGGAACCGGATTCATCAAGCTTCGCACCGCGCCGATGACGGTATCGATTTGCGCCTCGGTATTGTAGACATGGGGAGCGAAACGGATGGCTCCCAGGCGTTCGGCTGCGATGATGCTCCTGGTCTTGAGCGCCCTGACCATTGCGCCGGCATCCACACCCTCCCGGAAGGCGGCCACTATGCCGACACCGCCGCCCCAGGCATCACCGGCGATGCGGAATCCCAAGCCGCGCAGGCCGTCGGAAAGGCGCGTGGCAAGCTGGTGGATGCGCTCCCTCACCCGTTGAAACCCTATGGCCTCGAGATATGCCAGGCTCGCGTCGAGATAAATCCACTCGGTCATGCTTCCGGTGGAAATGGCGAAACGGTCCGCGGAAGGTTTCCAGGCTTCCTTGTAGGGCAGGTAGTCCCCATCAACCGACTCCGTACCTTTGAAAATCGGCTTGAGCGCTTCGAGGCGGTCCCGGTCGATAAAGAGGACTCCCTGCCCAACCGGACCGAGCAACCACTTCCAAGCGGAAAAGGCCATGTAATGGATGCCGGCCCTCCGAACGTCCAGATCGACCAGGCCGACCCCTTGGGAGCCATCCACGACAAAGGTGATGTTCCGTTGGGCGCACACGCTGCCGATGGCCTCCAAGGGGAGCGGCATTCCCGTGCACCAGTGTACGGCGGATAAGGAAGCCAAGCGCACCTTGGGTACAGCCATAGCTTCGAATACGGCGAGGAATTCTTCCGGATTTGCCTTTAAGGGTACCGTTCGCAACGTGACGCCCTTGGCGCGCCAATGCTCCCAAGGATACACATTGCTCGGGTATTCGTTCTCCAAGATCAGAATCTCATCCCCAGGTTGCATGGCGACACCATGGGAAATGAAATTCATGCCTTCGGAAGTATGGTGGATCAGGGCCAGTTCACCGGGCCTGGCGTTCAGCAGAGCCTCCAACCTACGCTGGATAGAGGCATTGATCCCGGAATAGGAAAACCCTTCGGCGGCAGCTCCTCGACGCCCATATTCCTCGAGCCACTGGTTTACCCTGGCACGGATGGGATCCCCCAAAGGGGTGGTGCCACAATTATTGAGCCAGATCAGGTGGTTGTTGACTGGAAAGTCCGCGGCCACGCGATCCCAATCCGGAGCGGAAAATTCAGCCATGGCCGTTATGGGGGCCCGCTAATCGAATCAGTTTACGGTCTTGCTTTCGACCGTACTGCCGCCCTTGGGATCCCCGTAAACCTTTTCCACCTTGTCGGTCTTGAAAGTGACGCCGGTAATCAGATTACCCTTATTATTCACGTATTCCCAATTCGCGTCCCCCCCGGTGGTGCGGTCCGGGGCGCCATAAAGCTGGAAGACCAGCTCCCGGGCCATTCCCACTTCAACGTATCCATCCAGAAAGGACTGCTTGACATTTTCCGGTATCCCGTACCCGTTCTGAATGATGTAATCCTTGCGTTCCTCGGCGGGGAGGCCGCGGGTAACCAGCGGCCGAGTATAGGCCGGGGCGCATGCCGCGAGCAAAGCCAGGCAACCGGCGGCCAGGAAAAACACGAGCAGGGTAACCCGCAGCCCATTGGCTGGGCCCCTGGCAACGCGCCGCGCTTGCGGTTCCGAATGGCCGGAAAGCTTGGTGTTCATGAATACCCTCCAGGTGATGGCGTTAGACAGCCTAAAATATAAGAATAGAAGCGCGACGTCAGAGGGTAATCCATGGCGCTGACGACGAACCCAGGCGAATATTTTAGATTTAGCGGATAGACGCATCACCAGGGGTAGACGCACTTGCTTTCCCGGCTTTCCTTCCTGAATACCATAACCTCTATGGCCGCATTAGCAGCCATACTATTGTCCACCCCCTCCGCGCTCCTCGCGGACAGCGTCAAACCTCTCATGTTCGGCCCTTTTTTCATGAACCAAGTGAGCATCGCGGGCAGTCCCGCAGGCTACGATTACATGCTCACCAAAGGCTACTACCATTTCGAAGTGGGTTGGATCGAGCCGTTTGCAGGAACGAACAAGGGATTTTTCGGCGACACCTATTTCGAGACCAATGGGAATCTGAATATCTCCCCGTTCACCTCGGATTTGGGCACCTCATTTAATCTCAAACCGTTCAGATACCTGGAGTTCGGCCTCAGCTATAACCGCCTGCTGTTCCACAATTCCATGATCTCCTTCGCGGACAGCTCCATTCCCACGGGCAGCCGGTTTATGACGAGCGCGATTTTCGGAGCCTCGAAGGAACTTGCAGGCGCGGATGTTTTCACCTACCAGGGAAACCTCACCTTTGACATCGGCAAAACCCAACTCTACCTCTTCGCGTCGCGCGCTCTTTGGGACGTCGACGCCAAAGGGAAGAATTTCGTCTACGAATATGGCGACGGCCTCCTCATCAAGACCCGCGATCGCGTGAGCTACATTCTCGGACAATTTTCCGTCGACCTGCGGCCCTGGTCCCTCGGCCATACTACGTCCTTTACTGGTTTGGTATTGAAGGACCAATTCTGGGTCACCCGCCGAACTGAATTCGAACGCAATATGATTTCCTTGGGCATCACCGGCATCCGGTTAGGTAGGAACCCGGAGAGGCAACAAAGGGGCCTGGACCTGAGTGTGGGATATTGGACCGAGCACGACCAGATTCCCGAAACCGAAATCGCGAAATCTTTCGTTCTGCTCGCCGATTGGAAGTGGAACATCCATTTCCTTAAAATCTGACCCCCGTTTACCCGTCTTCTACGACAGACTTCGCGTTGCGAATTCCGAAGCGACGAGCCTGGCATTCAATCAAAAGCGAGGAGCGTGTAGTTTGCATCGCAAACTCCGGAGCGACGAGCCTAGCATTCAATTAAAAGCGAGGAGCGTGGAGTTTGCATCGCAAACTCCGGAGCGACGAGCCTAGTTACTGACCTCGTCGGAACCTTCCACCTCGCCCTCATCCAGGACCCCGTCGGAAACGGAGGGATTTACGGAGCGCTTGGTCACCAGACTCAAGCCGCTTTTCGCGCGCTCGTTTTGTACCTGGGGGGATTCCATGAAAGAGAAATTCCGGAAGCACATCTGCAGGTTGGCCAGGGAATCGTTATCCGCCAGGGACATATCCGTCATCAGCCATTTGCCTTCCATTTCCCGGTAACCGTCGATCTGCATGGTCTTCAGTTTTTCCCCATGAGTCCCGTAAAAGGTCATCGACTTCAATAGCACCGGATTCTTGCCCAAAGTGACGTCGATCCTGCTATAGAAGGATTGGAACATCGGTTTCAAGGTCATCACGATCTGGTAGCTGCTGTCCGTAGTCTTCACGCCCTTGCAGGAGGAATATTCCAGGAAAAAATCCACCGGGAACTTGAGCATATCCTCGTAGGTCAGGAGGTTGCCGAACATGCCCTTTTTCCACTGTCGGTTGGCTATACGGCGGATGCGGCGCGAATTATCGTCTGTTATCCACTGCTCTTTGCCGAAGTTGAAGCTTTTGTATTCAAAGGCACGCTTGGAACCGGAGAGGCAGATCTTACGTTCTCCCACATCGTCTGCGAACTCGGCCCATCCGGCCAAGGAATCCTTGCCATCGGCGAAATTTTCGTTGACCAATTGCATGGTGGCCTGGTATCGGCCATGGTATTGATTCTCCAGGGCCTGCATCAACAACGGGCGGGCGATATCATCGTCCGGGGCGCCGAACACCGTCGCCGCTCCTGCCAAAGCCAAGCCACAAAAAATGTTCCGGAATCTGTTCTTAATGGGTATCATGCGTTCTATCGGTTTCTGGGATTCAGCGCCAAGTGGTAAATTACATAAATCGGCGTCTAACCCCCCCATAGGATACACTTGGGAGGCGCCTTGAATCCCGGAATCATCGCTATGTTTACCGCTTTTTTACCTGGACGCGCAATCCGATTGCCACCTGGTAACCGGAAAGAGCCAGAAGTGCGGTTTGTAAGGGCCTCGACAAAGACGGAGCGTAGGATGCGCAAAAACCAGCTTGCAAGAAAGACGGCAGTCCCGCGGGTGCGGGGCTGCCGTCTGGACGAGGAGCGACAGTCGAGCAGTGAGGTGTCGCCCCTTCGCTTGTTTGGCCACGGCCCGCCTTGAAAAGCAGATCTGGCCTGATCATTTATTCAAATCTCACTTCAGATTCGCATCAAGTTCCGCTTCAAGTATCGCCTTGGGCCGTGATCTCGATATTATCCCAGGACTCGTCGTTGGCGGGCGTGATGCCTTTTCCGGCCTTGGTATCGGCTTGGCCGGTAGCCAAGGTCTGACGGATCTTGGCGTCGATTTCAGCGGCCATGGTCTTGTTCTCCTTGAGGAAGTCCCGGGCCTTTTCGCGACCCTGACCGATGCGCTCCTTGCCGTAGGAAAACCAGGTGCCGCTTTTCTGGATGATTTCCATTTCCGTGGCCAGATCCAGTATGCTGCCTTCGCGGGAGATGCCGGTGCCGTAGAGGATGTCGAACTCGCATTGCTTGAACGGAGCGGCCACCTTGTTCTTGACCACCTTCACCTTGGTGCGGCTACCGATCACCTCTTCTCCTTCCTTGAGGGATGCGATTTTACGGATGTCCAGGCGCACGGAAGCGTAGAACTTGAGGGCGTTGCCGCCGGTGGTGGTTTCGGGATTGCCGAACATGACGCCGATCTTCATGCGGAGCTGGTTGATGAAGATGAGGCAGCAATGGGAGCGGTTCAGGATGCCGGTGAGCTTGCGCAAAGCCTGGCTCATGAGGCGGGCTTGTAAACCCATGTGGGAATCGCCCATTTCGCCGTTGATTTCCGCCGCCGGCACCAAGGCGGCCACGGAGTCCACGACGATGAGGTCGATGGCACCGCTGCGGACCAGCGTCTCGCAAATGTCCAGCGCCTGTTCGCCGGTGTCGGGCTGGGAGACCAGCAGATTGTCGATGTCCACGCCCAGCTTGCGGGCATAGAGAGCGTCGAACGCATGCTCGGCGTCGATGAACGCCGCCACGCCTCCTGCCTTCTGGCACTCTGCGATGGCGTGCAAGGTCAGCGTGGTCTTACCGGATGATTCCGGTCCAAAAATCTCGACGATTCTGCCCTTGGGCAATCCGCCGATCCCGAGGGACATATCCAGCTGGATGCATCCCGTGCTGATGACGGGAATGTCGACGATCTCCTGGCTGCCCAAGGTCATGATGGAACCTTTACCGTGGTTCTTTTCGATCTGCGCCACCGCGGCGTCGAGGGCTCTTTTCCGGTTTGAGGATTCCTCGGAAATGACTTGGGGTTTGTTCTTGACGGACATGAAAGACTCCTTCTAGAGGG
>JBDSIO010000342.1:0-28091 GCA_039917895.1 Fibrobacteria bacterium
CATGAACGTGATTTTGCGGAATAAAGTCTGAATTCGAGGTAGTGATGCACAAGCCTTCATCTCATCCATCCGAACCGCAAAACGGCTATGTGCTTGCCTTCACGATTATTCTCATCATGGGGGTGACTGCGATTTCCCTCGGGACCCTGTTCAACTCGAAAACCGGCAAAATGTCAGCCTCGAATTACAAAAACAAGCTCCGGAATTTCCTCGCCGCCGATGGCATGGTCACGTTGCTCACTCAGGAAATCCTAAATGGCAATGGCGCCAAGTACATCGACCTAACGCGCTACGGAACCATTAATGGCCATGTTTGGGTCGGGTTGGGGGGAATAACCGTGAAAAACCTCCAAGATGCCATGGCCGCGAATCCCACTCCGGGTATGTACGTTACCAGCAACTACTTGGGCAAGCAGGTGAGCTTCGACAATTACGGCACCAAGTGGTTCGGTTATGTGATACCGCCGGTCACCGGCAATTACACCTTTTTTGTGCGCTCCGACGATGCCGGCTCCTTTTATCTGAGTAGCGATACCTCCAAAAATTTGAGCGGAAAGGCTCCCATTTGTTCTTTGGCCACTTGGGTATATGATTGGCCGAGCAGCGGCTCCGGTGTATCCGCGCCGCAGTCGCTGGTAGGGGGCAACCGGTATTACTTCGAGTTCCTGGTCAAGGAAGGCACAGGATTCGACATCGGTCAAATGGGCTGGGACGGCCCTAACCAATTCAGCGAACGGCCCATTTCCGGCAGATATATCAGCCAGTATCCGAGCGACCCGGAATGGAACGGAGCTTATGCGGTGGGTAGCCTGCCGGTGCGCTATCAGGTGACCGGGAATGGCAAAGATGTATTCAATATCAATACCGAGGCCATCACCACCAAGCAGGGAAATCCAAAGGACACGATATTCCGCACTCCGCTGAAACAGAGCATTTCCCTGATGGGCACGGCCCCGCCCCCGTCCCCCACCTTGGATTTGCCGGTCATTTACTATGACTACAAATCCGATCGCAGCAATCCCGAATTCAACCAAATCGCGTCCAACGGGGTAAAGACCGGCATGGTCAATGCCACCCTGACCAATTTTGTCAGCACGGACGCGGCCTATTTCGGCCGTCCCAGCATCGGCAAGCCGACGCGATCCGGTGCATACATTCCCAACCGCTCTTGCGGCCTCAATATGTGGTTCAAGGAGTGGGTTACGGTCAATAATGTCTATCGGTATGCCGACTTTGGGAATTGCGCAGTCACGGATTGGCGCGCCACCGGTGACGCCTGGTTCAACGTCAAACGCAAGGGTTACTTGACCCTTACCCTCAATCCAAGTCAAGGCAAAAACACCTACGTCTTCAGCCGAATGGGGAATTACGATACTGGGATCCCCGAAACCAGTTTCCGGGGCGATCCCTCCGAGTTTTTCCCCCTGGATGCTTTCGGAAAGGATCCGGCCGACGCAACCAATCCGGACAATCACAATTTTTCCTTTTGCATGGAAATGCATACGACCTTCACCCACCAAAGCGGACTCATATTCGAATTCACGGGAGATGACGATGCCTGGACCTTTGTGAATAACAAGCTGGAGATCGATTTGGGGGGAATCCACAGCGCCGACAACCGAATGCTCATGCTTGACAATCTGAATTTGACCTATGGCCAAACTTATAATTTCGATTTCTTCCAATGCGAAAGGAATCAGAACCATTCAAGTACCCGCATCGCCACCAATATCAAGATGCAGGCCCCTGTGGGCGAACCCGTAGCGAATTGGCGTCGCGATTATGGGTCCATGGAGTAGGCGATCTCGCGTACCTGGGGGCCTTGTACTTGAATTTGGGCCTTTTCCGCAAGGTGGCCACCCAGCCGGCAAGACTGAAGGTATATTTTGATGAGTGGTGCCTGCTCAGGCATTTCAAAGGAAAGATAGGCTAGTATCATGCGTATCCAGGCTATTGTTTGTTTAAGGCTTACAGCCTTGTTGCTTGCAGCCACGCCTTCCCTCACCCCCGCGGCTTGGGTCCATTTCGATCCCGCCGATTCCACCAAGGTGCCAAAGAAGTTTTCCGAAACCGGGTTCTATTCGAACTGGGCGGCAAAGACGGTCACACCCGAAGCCAAGCCCTTCGATGTGAATTCCCCCCTATGGAGCGATGCGGCCGTAAAGAGCCGGTGGATTCTGGTAAAAGCCGGGACCAAGGTGCAGTTCGTTCCGAATGAGGACTACTACGATTACCCGGACGGCGCGGTCTTCGTCAAGCTGTTTCAGCATGACACCATCCCCGGCAACCCCGCCTCCCGGATCTGGTGGGAGACCCGGCTCCTTGTGAACAAGGAAGTCATCGATTCCGTGAATTTTCCGGCTGCCAGCATGGTGAAGCAAGATTATTGGCATGTTTTCAGCTATAAATGGACTAAGGACGGATCCGAGGCCCTCTTGGTCCCGCCGGCGGGCAAGGACACCTTCCTGACCGTGACGGTCAAGGGCCAGAAGACCTTCCGGAAATGGACCTTTCCCTCGGTGGAGGCATGTAATCAATGCCATCGGCAATTCGTGGATGGAAATGGGGCCCGAGGACGCGCGGTCCTGGGCTTCTTCACGGCTCAAATCAACCGCCCGACGGCGGCCGACCCTTCCATGAACCAGATCCGAAAGCTCTTCGCGGACAATATCCTCGCCTGGTCCAAACCCGCGCCCACCGAAATCGAAATCGCCGCCATGCCGAAATGGGCCAGGCTGGATGACTCCACTGCCACCCTCGACTTGCGCGCGCGCTCCTATATCGGTGCGAACTGTTCGGGCTGTCATGGGATGAGGGGATTGGAGAGCGGGGCCCCAGGCCGTTGCACTCCCATCAACTTCGACTACTTCAAGAAGGAGGGGAATTCCCTTGTCCAGGGGGACAAACTGGAGGACAAACCCGTGTCCACCTTCGGCCTTGAACCCAAGGTTTCCCCGCAAGGGGATACTGTCCAACCATCCCTGATTACTCCCGGTTACCCCGAGATTTCCGTCCTGCTTTTCCGGATGAAGGCCCGGGACACCCTCCCCCCCACCGATCCGGATGCCTGGAGCAGCACCCAGGATCAAATGCCCCCCGTGGGCGTTTTCGAGGTGGATACGGTCGCCACTCAGCTCATCACCAAGTGGATAGCGGCCATGCCTCCCACCCCAATCTCCATCCGTCATCGCCGCTCCGCCCGATCCGCCGATGCCCCCTTCGTCCGTGGCAACCTGATCCTCCTCTCGGCCTCACTGAGGGCCGGCAAAGTCACGCTGATTGGGCTGGATGGAAGGAAACGTGACCTTATTCGCACCTCCGAGGACTCCTTCCTCCTCCCCCGGGGCTTGCCAACGGGCGTTTACATGGTAAAAAGCGGCGCCAAGACCTTTAAGTTGGTGCTTTAGCCAAACGGGATCCAGGAGGGGATCCCGGGCATCGAAAAAGCTGCATGCCTATACCTTGGGGCCGCATTATTTTAGAACCATGAAGCACTCCAGATTGCTCGCCATATCCCTATGCCTGGCCGCCGGCGCCCAAGGCCAATCCCTGCCCACGGGCATCACCGTCGAACCCTTCTATGATGTCACCAAGGCCGGCCTCAGCTTCAAGGTGGACAGGCAGGCGGTGTCCGGAATCTACGAGGTGCCCGGAAAGCCCCAACACTTCGTGGTGATTGGCGCCCTCGGATTCCTCTGGACCCTTTACCCGACGGACCCCGCCAAGGCGGGCACGCCCGGGGTCATAGATTATAAGAAAACCCAGGTGGGCGATTTCAACAACTGGGTGATGAAAGGCCATGAGGAATTCGTCAACGCAGGGGCGTTCGATCCCAATTTCCAGGAAAACCGCTTTTTCTACGTCCTCTACAACAAATACGGCAACGCCTCCGACTACCACAAGGGCACCACCACGTCGGGCGCGGACAAGTGGTCCAATAAAGCACACCTGGTGGTGGTGGACCGCTGGAAGATGTCCGCGGATTTCAACACGATGGAACGAGACACGACTATCCTCTCGGCCAACCATGGCAGCGGCTACGGGGCCTCCAGCATGGTGTTCGGCAAGGACGGCATGTTGTACGTGGCTACCAATTCCTACAGCGTGAACAGTTGGGATAGCACCACGTTAATGCACAAGGTGCTGCGTATCGACGTGCGCCAGCCCGAAGACGGGCGCATGTATACCATCCCTAAGGACAACCCGTTCTACAACGTGACCAATCCCGCGGTTAAGAAGGAGATCTTCTCGTTCGGTTTCCGCAATACCTATGTCCTCCAAGCCGACTACCTGACCGGTAGCATTTGGGGAGCCGAGGTCGGGGAGGGGGCATGGGAAGAGATCAACATCATGAAGCCCGGAAAGAACTACGGCTGGGCGGACGGCGGCGACTATGAACAACCCTTCCAGGGCGTCGGTATCGAGGGCCCCTGCGACGTGAACACCGCGTCCGGCGCCGCCGTGGTCGGCTCCCTCAAGAGCCCGTACAAATGCACCGGTGCGACCTGCCTGGGTCGTGCCTATACCTGCGCCGATTTTACCAACGGCACCTGGAACTTCACCCATAGCGGCAACGACATGGGCGGCTCCAAGACCGCGTTGCAGGGCACCGGTTTGAAGTGCATTGTGGTGTCCCCGGCCTTCCGCGGCGACCCGACCTCCCCTTTCTACGGCTATCATTTCGTCAGCGACGTGGGATCGAAAGTGTTCATTGCGGTCAAAGAGGGCGTGGCCTCGGCCCAGAAAGTAGGTCAAGTCTCCGGCTTGTCCTTCACTGGCGATGCTACCCATAACGGGCTTACCAATTTCGGCGAGGATTCCTACGGAAACATGTACGTCACCTTCCTGTCGTCGACCGAGTCAGGTCCCGTCCAATGGCACGATATCTACCGCATGAACCATGCGCAGCTGAAGCCCCTTGCAACGCCGCGCTCCCCCCCCAGCTCCCTGCGTTCGGTTCGCAGCTTGTCCGATCAACCTTTCTCCCTGTGGACCGGAGGCCACGGCGTATCCTGGTTGCGCCTGCCGGCAGGAGCCTCGGGAGTCGAGATGTACGACCTGGGCGGCCGCATATTGTGGCAAGGACGGGGCGTTTCCGGAGCGAATATATCCCTCCCCCCGGGACTCGTCAACGGGGCGGTCTGGGTCCGCTATATCCCCTAAGGGCCCGTTAAGAAATAACTGTCCGCATTCGGCCGGAGATCCGGCCGCCTGGCTGCGTTGCTCGTCGCTTTCGGACGCCCGGTCCGCGGCGCTCCTCGCGCCTTGCCAGACAACCGGCTCTCCGCCCTCGGTGCAGGTCATTTATTTCTTAACGGGCCCTAAGGGCAGAGGCCCAGTTTAAAAAATCTTCGCTAACTTCGGCCGGGTCTCCACCGGCCAACCTGGGTTGCTCGTCGCTTACATACCACCAATATGAAGGACCATAGGCCAAGACCGAGACCGAGACTATAGGTCAGGACGTCCCATCAGGTCGAATGCCCACCCGTCCCTGAGTACGCGCCAGGCGACACTGCCGGTACGGCACTGGGCCGGCTCGAGCTGGGCCCTGCTGGACCTGATGTAAACTCCGCCGCCCACGGTGGGCAAGGTGAAGGCCAGGGATGCTCCCAGGTAGGACAACAGTTGCACCTGGCACCCATCGTCAAAGCAGAACTTCACATTCTTCTTGCGTGGATTACCGGGGACGATGCTTGTTATCTGGTTCTGCACCCAGCGAATCGGGGACTTTTCCAACGTGGCGGGAACCTCATCGCCGTACTGGAACCAGCCACCAGTAAAGCGCGCGAAAGTCGTATCGCCCTTCACCGACCAGGTACCGCTGATTTGCACCTTGATTTGAGGGTGTCCCGGGGGGGTAAACTTCAAACGCCATTCGGCGGTGGCGTCGGCACGGTAGAAAATCTCCACCAGGGAGGTGGATTCCGCCACGAAAGCGCCCCTCCACATGCCGTGGAGGTCCTCCGGTTCGAGGGCGTATGAGCCGATGGCGAGGCCGAGAAGGAGAAGGCAGGTCCGCATGTGCAACTCCAGAATTCGTACTAAGAATGAAATTAAATCATCCAGCATGAATTCCGAAGAGAATTCGGGTTTACGCCGAGTTCGTAAACTGCCAGCATGCGTGACAAAAATCATTCGGATGTGAATCCATTTGTCGAAGCAAACGTTTTCGATCCATGCTATCGAACCGCCCCCGTGATTACCTCACCAATATTTCCGCGAGGTAGATGAGGACGAAAAACCCGTTATCCGATTTTGCGTAGGACAGATGAGGCCGGCGGAAGCGCGCAATTGACTTCGATATCGGGTGGGCCAGCGCGAAAATGGCGCGCCTCCTCCTCCGTCACAAGCGTGCGGCAGGCCGCCGGACCATGCTCCCCGTCAATTCGAACCGTGTGGCGCCGGCATCGCGGACGCCGGGGGCCTGCAGGGAGATTTGCAGATCGGCCTTGAGGTCATTGATGCCGGTGGCCTCATTCCAAACCCCGGGATTGGCGAAGCGGACGGAATAACGGGGATCCTTCGCCAGGCCGGAGTCCTTGTCGGCCAGACGGATTCCCAGGCGCCAGGCGCCCTCGGGAAGGGAAGCGGGCAGGGTGAAAACGGCATCGACAGTGTCGGCGGCGCCCCCGCTCCAGTGGCGCGGATCCACGGGGAGGGTCGCCGCTTCGCTGAATCCTTCGCGGTAAAGCACGGCTTCCACGTCCCTGGGATTGAACAGCTCGCCGAACCCGTGGTTGCGAACGGCAAAGCGGATTTGCAGCTTGCCCCCCGGCTTTACGCTATCGGGGAGGAGCGCCCATTCGAAGGCGAGGCGATGGCCCAGCTTGAGCGAAATGGTGTCATGGCAGCCTTGGTCGCGCCAGCGCTGGATGACCCCGCCATGGTAGTCATGGTTGAGGTGATCGATGTGCAGTTTCGCCATCTCCCGGAGTGAGTTGTCGCATGTCCCCTTTTCGTGCAGGGCGCAGGTCTCCCCCCCGTAGGGCGTGAAGCGGCTTTCCCCGCCGATATAGGCGACTTCCTTCGAGCGCGGCCAACCGGCATGCTGGTAGGTTCCCACGTCGTCGTCGCCGGAGAGCAGGCAATCGTTGAGATGTCCCACGCGGGATATCCGCGACCCGTTGAAGGCGCGACCCGCTCCCAGCACCTCCCGCTCCGAGTTCTGGCTTCCCCCGAAAATCTCGCGCTTGAACCCTGGATAGCGGAGATAGACCATGCGATCGGCGGGTAGGGAGTCGAGGATGGCGAAGAGGATATCGGTCCTATCCCGGTTGTTGTCGAGACCGTGCGACGAAGTGTGCCATTCGCCCCAGCCCCCGATGAAGCCGGGATCGAGCAGGTAGATGACGTCCATGTTGGCCTTCCAGAGGGGCGCGAGCTGGGCTATATGCTGGAGGATGATCGCCTTGGGCGCGTCGCAGCCGTATTCCGCTGCGCACCCGGGACCGGGCCCGTCATTGTAAGCAACCCGCGGAATGAGCTTGATGCCATCCCTGCGGGCCTGGTCGAAGGCCTCCTGAAGGCGGGTCAAAAGGCTTTGAGGCAGGGGACGATCGCGATGGGCATCGGCGCGGATTTTGAGGAAGACCAGAGTCGCCTTTTCGGCGCGCACCCCGAAATCAAATGGTCCGGAGGCCGACAGCTCCCGGAATCGGTACCACCCCCGCTCGGGGTTGGCGAAATCCTCGCGGCCGGCGGCGAAGCGAATCTCCCGGAGGGCAGGCTCATGCGCACAGGACGCGCACAGTAAAGCCGCCAGAGCCGCCAGTCTTGTCTTTTCCATGCATCCCCCGGGAACAATTCCAACACGCTGACAAAGGCGTCCGCAGCCGTCCCGCCCATGAGCAGGCGATGCGCCCAGTCAGATCCAGGTTGCCGGGCCAATTGATGACCTTACAATAGGCGGCTTGGGACCCATAGACGGTGGCATAAAGCGCCTGAGACATTGAAAACGATACTTGCTGTACAATCGGATTTTCATCTATATCCGTATAAAACTGGGATTGCGCTTTTCCAATCCACTTGGATAAATTTAACAAAGAGGTAACCTTTTCACTAAAACAGCATTCCAATCGCCGAACTCAAGTTGATCCCCCTTTAGCCACAGCGGGGCACTCCTGGATGACACATATCGTCCAAGAAACAATATGGAGAGCCTGATCATGTTTTCATTCAGCAAGTCCTCGGATCCTATCAGCCTTTTCGATGCGCTCTATGACTTGGATACGTCCCGGGAAGGTTGGTGCAACCAGGTGCTAAGTTCGGCGGGGACCTTTTTCGATCAGGGCCTCGGCGTTGGGCTGGTGCGCTACGACGTTTCCGGAAACGCACCTTGCATCGAATGCATGCAAGGTTATAACGTCTCCGAAAAAAACATGCGGAGTGGACTCAACTCGCACCTCAAACCGGAATGGGCCCAGGTCATCGTAAATTCCTACCGGACCATGGTATGTGCAACGATGGATGAGTATGTGCCCGACTTGGAAATGCGCGCGGCTTTGCGAAAATTTTACCAACCCGTGGGCATACGGGACGCAATTATGGTCAATGGCGTCGGTCCTTCCAGAGTGGGTTGCGCGCTCGTCATATTATCAGCCGAAATGTTCCGCATCGCTCCAAGGGAGCGGCAAATGCTCACTAGAATCGCAACGCATCTCTCGACGGCTTATCGATTACATCGGCGTTTGGAGCGCGTGGTTGAGGCGGTGCTGACGCCCTCAGGCAAGATCGAGCATGCGGAATCCACTGCAAGCTCCAATTCTTCCTTGAGCAGCCTGACAGGGGCGGTGAAACTGCGGGAGTGGGCCCGTACCCGATCCGGTCGTCGCGATTCCGAGCGCTCTACCGATGCGTGGAAACCGCTGGTGGCGGGCCGTTGGTCGCTTGTCGATAGTTACGAGCGCGGGGGCCGCCGCTACATCACGGCCTGCGAGAATGCTCCGGCGCCCGCCGGGATCGAATCGCTTTCTCCCCGCGAGCGCCAAGTGTCCGCGCTCGCCGAGCTCGGCCGTTCGAACAAGGTCATCGCCTATGAACTGGGTCTGGGCCACTCCACCGTTCGCGTGCTGTTGGCGCGGGCGGCATCCAAACTGGGAGTAGGCACTCGAGGCGATCTCGTGAATCGGATTCGATCGCTCCTGACTGCCGCTGGGTAACCCCGATAGTTTTTCCACGGGATAGGTGGAGTTTACGGTTGCGATGTAAACCCGAATTCTCTTCCGGATTTTCGATGGAGGGGCTAATTTCCTGGAAATGAAAACGCACCCTATTTCGATTCTGCCGTTATTCATGCTTCTCATCAGTTCCTGCAAAATAGCCGGAACCGACCCTGACCCTAAACCTAACCCAGGTCCCGATTCCGTATTCGCCCAAAGGGACTTTCCCTCCGCCAAGGATTTGAATGGCCGACTGGGGAAGGGCATCAATCTGGGCAATGCCCTGGACGCGCCCAAGGAAGGGGAGTGGGGCGTTGTCTTGAAGCCGGAGTATTTCCGGCGCGTCGCCGATTCCGGCTTCACCACGGTGCGCCTGCCCGTACGCTGGTCCGCCCATGCCTTGGCCATCAGCCCGTATACCATCGATTCCGTTTTCATGGATCGCGTCATCTGGGCCGTGAACCAGGCCCTGGACAATAAATTGCATGTGGTGATGGACATTCATCACTACGATGAAATCTACGCGAATCCCGCTTCCGAGCGGAAAAAGTTCCTCGCCTTGTGGAAACAGATAGCTGAACGGTTCGCCGGATATCCGGCGGATCTGCTCTTCGAAATTCTCAATGAACCCAGGGCTAAGCTTGATGCGGAAACCTGGAATGTATTCCTGGCGGAAGCCATCGAGACCATCCGCGTCTCCAACCCCAAACGTACCTTGGTGGTCGGCACCTCGCCATGGGGCGGGTTGAGCGGTTTATCCGGCCTCAAGCTGCCCTCTGACACCAACCTGATCATTACGGTGCATTATTATGATCCCCATCCATTCACGCATCAGGGCGTGACTTTTGAAGCCGGCGCGGACGCGTGGCTCGGGACCTCTTGGCGCGCCACCCCGATAGAACGTTTGACGATGGACAATGACATCGAGTTGATCCGGAAATGGGCGGTCGAAAACAATCGGGCCATTTTCATGGGCGAATTCGGATCCAATCTTAAGGCGGACTCCATTTCGAGGGAATTGTGGACGCATTATATCGTTCGGCGATTCGATAGCTGCGGATTCAGCTGGGCCTTGTGGAATTACGCATCGGATTTCGGAATCGTCCAGGACACCACCGAAAAATGGTACGGCTACCTGGCGAACGCCCTACTGCACCCGGAAAGGAACCCATTGCTGGATTCGATCCTCAAGGCCATCCCCCCGATCGACACGAGCCAATACGTTGTTTGGGAAGATTTCGAGGATGAGTATCCATCCTTGCCCGGCTTGGCGCGGAGATGGGCTGAGAAGAAGAATCAACCATTGGATTCCGCCCGGGCCAATTGGGTGGGATTCTATTCGGATTCTTCCGCCATCCTGAACCCTATGGGCTCCAAAGTCCGCCATTTATTGGACACGACGCAGACATTGGCTCCGTTCACTTCTTTGATCGGAAACTGGGAAGGTGCTGGTAGGCAATTGCATCTTAAGGCGCGCTTGGAGGGGAGCCCCTATCCGGGACTGGGCTGCGTCGCCGGGATTCTGGGAGGTTGGGATTCCACCTTCGTGGACTTGACCCATATGACGGCCGTCCAATTTCGCGCCAAGGGCAGGGGAGAATGGTTCATCGAAATCCTGACCGATTCGATATGGGGTGATACCGTGGAGAGCTGGGGTCACATGTCCGTGCCCTTTATCCTGGAAAGCGACTGGAAAACATACCTCTTCCCGGTGGCATATTTTAAACCCAAACCCTATTCCAGGCAGGCAGCCAGGAAAATGACATGGGAAGACGTTCGGGAAAAGGCGATCGGCTTGGATTTCGAAAACGGACAGTCTTATGGGATAAGTCCCAAGGACAGTCTGGAATTGTGGTTGGACGATGTGCGCCTGATCGGGATAAAGGACGAGGACCTGGGTTTTTAGCGCCAACAGTTATTATGCGCTAACGGACCGCTAACGGACCATAGTGGTCGTGTTTGAATCCGATGACACAAAATCCCCCTCCGGCGCGTCATACTTAGATGCAGCGCTGGAATCTAGCCGAAAACCGTGTTTTTCGTCCATTCGCCCCTTGAAAAACGGCGTGCGATCGCTTTTCCTCATGGTCCTGGTGATGGTTCACTCCCTTTCCGCCGGGGGCGTGGACGGACTTAATTCCGACGCATCCTTGAACCGTCCCGTCATCAGCAAGGCTTATTTCGAAGGCGATTTCGACCTGGTCGTGAATGCCCTGGAAGCCTTCCGTAAGATGAATCCGAATCCCTCCCGGGAAGACAGGATCTATGTCTATAAGTACTTGAGCGTAATCTACGCCGCCCAGCCGGAAACACGGGCAAAAGCGGAAAGCTTCATGTATCAGCTTTTGAAAATCATGCCTTCCATCGAATTGATGGACTTGTATATCTCGGACAATATCGAGGCCATTTTCAACACCGTGCGCATGCGCTTCGAGCATCAACAAAAAATCAGCCCGGATACGGGCCAGGCTTCCCGCACTGTCGCCCAGAGTGAAGAATCCCGACGGAGCAGCATAGCGCCTTTGGAAACCGAAAAGCCCAAGCCGGCTCGCCCGGGCGACCAGGCCGCAAAAAGGGGATCTACCTGGATCTGGTGGTCGGTGGGCGCCGTGGGGGTTGCCGCCGCGGTCGTAGGATATGTTTATCTGAATCAACCATTCCAAGCCGAGGTGGCGGCGCCAAGGGATAGCCTGGTGCTCGAGTGAACTTTACAAGGGGTCACATCAAATGGTGCTACTCCGGTCCCCGCTCGGCGCGGTACTTCCTTGCCCCGGCCTTGGGAAGTGTCGTCGCGGCGCTCTTGCTCCTTCTGGCTTGCAATCGCGCGGACAATCCGGTAGGCCTTCCGCAAATCGATCTGAATTTCAGGAAAATCTCTGATTCTTTGTCCCAGGCCGGTTACAACGCGATTGAAATCACGGCCTATCGTCCCGGTCTGTCCGAACCCCTACTGCTTTTCAAAGCGAACCTGGGTCCCGTCAATTCCGTGGGCGTCGTGGTCTTGCCGGAAAGCCTGGGAAGGTCTTGTCAGATCACGGTGAAGGCCACCAAGCTGGCCGAGCCCGGTCTGGTTTTCTCGAAAGTCTATACCATCACGGAAGGCGCCGTCGGCACCATGGTCGTTTCCGTGAAGCCGGCCGATCCCATAGTGGACATCGTGCCGCCCCCCTTGAGCGTGGCCATCCTGCCCTCGACCTTGAGCTTGTCGGATGCGGGAGATACAGCGACCTTGAAAGCCCAGGTGCTTCCCGTCCAGGCCAGGCAGGAAGTGTTTTGGAAGAGCTCCAATCCGGCCGTGGCCGCGGTGGATGCCGCAGGCCTCGTAGGTTCGGGCATCGTAGGCACGGCCCGCATCACGGCCCTGGCCTTGGCCGATAGCACCAAGCTGGGGTTCATCCAGGTCACCGTGGTCAAGCCCTTGAAGGTGGACAGCGTGGTGCTGGCCGAGAAGGCGGCCAGGCTTTTCCTCGGCGGGCCCGACCTGGTCCTGCACCCCCGCATGGTTCCCGCGGAGGCCCCCGCCTTGTTGACCTGGCGGAGTTCGAACGAGGCGGTGGCCAAGGTCTCTGCCGACGGCAAGGTCTCCGGTGCGGCCGCCGGAGAGGCCCGGATCTCGGCCCAATACAAAGGCGACAAAGGCGATGCGAACCGTGCCGACACTTGCCGGATCACCGTAGTCAAGGACGCGCCGGTCCTGGACGTGGGCCGGGACACTTCCGTGACGGTCGGGGCTACCGTGACCTTCGCCCCAAAGGTAAGCCAGGAATTCGGCGGCATCGTCGCGTTCAAATGGAGCCTGGACGGAGACACCGTTTGGGAAGGCTCCGATATGGCCTTACCCGCCGGCTTGTCGCAGACATATACCGCCATCGCAGACGTTTATGCCTACTTCTCCGTCAAGGACGGCGAAGGCAACATAGTGGTGGCCAGGCGGCTCGTCCGGGTAGTAGCCACCTTGGACACCAAAGCTCCCGAGGTCTCCATCTCCGCCCCTGTGGCCGGCGCAATCACCAATAAAAACGTCTTGGCCGTGGCGTGGACCGTGGACGGAGTACCTCAAAGCACCCGGCTAGTCGAGACGGTAATTCTGGAAGGCGAAAATGCCATCGTCCGCGATGCCGTGGACTCGGCGGGAAATCGGGGTTCGGACACGGTTAAAGTCATCAGGGACACGCAAGCGCCGGAAATCACCATACCAGAACTGGGCAACCTGAATTTCACCCACCGCGTCACCCAGGCCGCGTTCACGCTCAGCGCCGCCGTGAAGGATCCGGTTTCCGGGGTGGCGAGCGTGACCGTGACCGGGCCGGGCGGCGGAGCCATGGCACAGGGGAGTTCGAACGGCCCCTACACGCGCGACCTGACCCTGGCGTTGGGGACCACTCTTTTCACGGTCACCGCCGTCGACCGGGCCGGAAATTCCAGCACCGCCATGGCCAGCCTCACCTATTACGATCCCGTCATTTCCATCACCTGGCCCCCGGACGGGTTTGTGACCAATCTGTCCATGGTCAGGGTGAAATACAGTGTGACAAGCGGATCGAATATCGATGAGAAAACCCTGGAGTTTTCCCCTACTGCGGAAGGCGTGAACACCATCACCGTGTCGGAAGAAAACGCGGTTCCGCAATCGATCAAGATCCATTACCTGCCCAAGGTGGTATTCGTGAGAAAAGAGGCCACGGGAAACGGGAATGGCACCAGTTGGACCGATGCCTATTCGGAACTTCGATTCGCCATGAATAGCGTCGGCGGCAGTACGGATGGGAATAGTATTTGGGTTAGCGGCGGCAACTATGAGGTGGAGAAGGAGGGGGTGGGGAATCCCCTTCTCGCAAGCGGGGTTTCCATGTATGGCGGTTTTCCTACCACCGGGAATCCCGTTTCCCTTTCCGCGAGGAATTTCATCACCTTCAGGACCACCGTTACAAATTCTCCGCTCTCGCCTTTAATCCCGTTGCAAATCTTTGGAGGAACTGCTACGGTAGACGGGTTCACCTTAACAACCGATACCAAAGACGTATGGGCCTTGCTTGTGGTGAACAGCGCGAACCTCACCATATCCAACTGCGAGTTCCATTCCACTGCAAGGCTTGAAAACACCTTGGACGCCTGGTCCAGCGTCGTGAAAGCGGACCGGTGCACATTTTCCAATCTCTCCACTGTCTCACTCATTGTGAGTAGGGGCGCATCGAAGATCGACCTGGACAATAGCTCTATCCTCAACAACAATTTACTGAACGCGGTGTACTTGATGGGGGGATCCAGCTTCACCCTCAATCGGACGAAAATTATCGGAAATAAGTTCACAGAATCGGACGGAACCGTGCGTCCCTCCGATGTCTACGCCGACTCCACCAGCAGAATCATCAAGGGTACGGGCAATAGCTCGGATATGCCCCAATTCTCACCTTAAGCAATCGTTGCGGCAGGGACCGCGGTCTGCGCCGGCGGGTCCCCTTACCCTTACCGGGACAGGGGCCCATAACGCCCGCCAACCTATGGCCGGCGCGATTGCGCCGGCAAAGACCGGCCCCGCAAATCGAAGATCTTCCGGAGGACATTGCTTTTCCGAACCGACATCGCGAGGACCCTGTCTCCCCGGGCCGCATCCTTGATGCCCACGGTTCCCGCCACGCCTTCCCGCACGAAGTCGGCGCCGGCATACGACGGTCCCCCCGCTCCCGCGGATACCACTACGGTATGCTTCAAGGCGTTCAGGCCGGTGGAGTCTTCCCAAACCCCGGCATTGGCCAGACGGATGGAGTACTCTGGACGATTATGCAGGCGGCGCATGGGGTCGGGAAGGTTCAGGAAGATCCGGTAGCTTCCCGGCGGCATGCCGGCAGGAATGGCTCCGGTGATCTCCAGGGTCACGGAATCGCCGGGGCCCCATCTCCTCGGATCATTTGGCAGCGGTAGGACATAGCGCGCTTTCGTCTTCTCCTCGCGCAGGACGATCTCCAGGCCGCGGGGATTGAAGGCCTTTCCCCATCCTTCATTGGCCAAAGCCAGGGAAACCTGCAACCCGCCTCCGGGACGAACGCTGTCCTGGACGCTCGAGCGCAGCAGCACGAAGCGGTAGCCGAGCCGGGTCTGGACTTCCTTGAAGCAGCCTTCCTTCCTCCAGCCATCGAGTACCGTGGGATGGTACCCCAGGTTGAGCATGTCCCACCGCATTCTCTTCAAATCCTTGAGCATGCCCGCGCATTGGGAGAAGGGACCCGGATTGCAGGTTTCCCCTTCTTGCGGTACGAACCGGTTGTCCAGGCTCAGGAAGGTTTTTTCGGCCTCCATGGCGTTGTCGGTATAGGTGCCGAAGTCGTCCACCGAGGCGCCCAGGCAATCGTTGTGGGCTCCCACGCGGGAGCGCGGACTCCCGTCGTAGGCTTCCTCCGGGCCCAGAGGTTTGTCGCTTCCCAGGGCGCTGCGCTTTTGGAAATTGCAGCGGACGGCCACCATGCGTTCCGCAGGCAGCGCCGAAAGCAGCTTGAGCAGGATGGCCTTGCGGCTGGCATCGGTCTCCAGGCCGTTGGTGGAGCTATGCCATTCCCCCCATGCGCCGATGAATCCAGCTTCCAGCATGGCGATGATATCGGCATTGGCGGTTAAGATGGGAGCCAATTGTCCGATGTGCGACAGGATGCGATCGAGCGGAGCGTCCGGATCCGGGCCGGAATTATAGGCGAAACGGACAATGACCTTGATCCCGGCCTCCCGGACCAGGCCGAGATCGGTCTCCACCTTTTGCAAGAAGGAAGCGGGCAGAGCGACACTCCGATAAGCATCGAGCCGATAGTAACTTCGGATCACGCTGGCTTTCTGGACGCGACGGATGTCGCTTAGGCCCGCGCGGGTGATTCCATCCTCCGGCAAATAAAAACCGCGTTCGGGATTGACGATATCCTCAGCGGTCTTTTCGTAGACTACCTTGATCGCGGATGCCGCATGGGCCTCGCCGCAGCTGAAGGAGATGAATCCGGGGACGAGAATGGCCGTAATGGTGGCCGCCAGGGCGTGGAAACGCCCGGATTGGCAAGTGAGCATGCTGGATTTCCGGTTATGGGTTCCCAGCCATTGTAGAGGGTGGCGCGGGCGGAGCGAAGGGCCGGGAGGCCAGGCAAGAATCAAAAAACAGAAAGAACGGGGGCGGGCTCAAATTATCCGCGAAATTTGATTTAGGTTTTACATCGCGCGTCTTAGGGAGCCTGCCGCCCAATTTCAGTCCTGTGATGGCGCTCATACGCATTAGCCCCATGTGACGCCCCTCACGTTGAGGTCTTAGGGGACCAAGCCGGGGTTGCAATCGGTTCCCGCAATTGCTCCTATGTCTTCCTGCGCCCTTTCTCCATTCCCTGCGCATTACACATCTCTTGCCCAAATTCCCGGAGTAGCCCCATGTCAACCGCCTTTATCCTTGTCGCGTTCATGGCTGCGGCGCAGGCCTCCGCCGCTGCAGCCCCTGCAGCCGCTGCAGCCCCTGCAGCCGTTACTACTGGCTCCCTGGAACAGAAACGCCTCCATTCCGCCTACAATGAAGGCAATTTCGAGATTGTCATCAGGGATATCGAAGCCTTCCAGGCCAGTCACGCGACCTATTCCAGCCACGACAGCGTTTTCATTGCCAAGCATCTGGCGGTAGTCTATTCGGCCAACCCGGCCACGCGCGAAAAGGGCAAATACTTCATGTTCCGCCTGCTGGAACTTCTGCCCTCTGCCAAGCTGGTGGACATGTACGTGAGCGACGAGATCGATCGCATATTCGATAAGGTGCGCGAGGAATACGTGACGCGACAGAAGAGCTTCGGCGTGGACAGCGCGGAGACCATGCCGCATCGAGCCCCGGCGAACGAAGGCAAACCCGGCTTGGCCTCCGCTCCTGCTCCCGGCTCCGCCCCAGCCCCCGCCGCCGACACCAAAACCGGTTCCGCAAAAAGAGGCCACAAGGCGTTCTGGATCGCCTCCGGGGCAGCCGTCGCCACGGTCGGCATCGCCGCGGTTTTTTTGCTTGCAGGCAATGATACGGTCGTTAAGGATAAGGTGTACGATGTTCCTTAGGCGATTCCGCAACCTTATTTTCCGCAACGAGGTTTTCCGAAACCGGTTCTTCCGAAATCTGTTCACCTGGGCGACCTTCGCCGCGCTGGCCTCGGTTTCCGCCTTCCTGACCTCCTGCAACACCGCCGAAAATGGCGGAACGTTTATGAACCTGCATGTCGATACCTCCTGGTACCGTTATGACAGCATTCAGGTCCTCTTGGACGCCGGCGGCGGCAGCGCCCCCAAACGCATCTTCGGGGGCAAGGTGGACGCCCCTTCCGATCTGAACCGGATTCCCGCGGACGGCTATGAAGGCGCGAACGTGGTGGTCGTGGTGCGCGGATACCTGGGCGACTCCCTCGCCCGCGCTGAGAACCGCCAATACGACGGCGCCCGCCAGACCGTGGTCAACGTCGTGGTCGTAGTGGCGCCCGGCAATCCCGTAAATCCCCAAAACCCCCAAAACCCCGCGGAAGGGGAAGGTCCGCAGGCGGACGCCGGCCCCGACGTGGAGGCCAGGACCGGCTCGGATGTGTCCCTGATCGGTAAAGCCACGGCCGGAAAGGCCAAGATCGCGAAGCAGGAGTGGAAGCTCGGAAGCGCCGCATACGCGCCGGTTTCCAACGGAAAAATAACCTTCAAGGCCCCGGCCGAAGCGGCCGAGGTCAAAGCCCTCTTCCGTGTGACCGATTCAGCCGGCAAGTCCGACGAAGACACGGCCGTGATCCGCGTAACGACTTCTCCAGATACCTCCAAGGACGGCCTGACCCTGATCGTGACGCCCAAGGACACCCTCATCTCCATCAAGGATTCGGTGCCTTTCCTGGGCATCGCCCGTAACACCAAGGGCACTATCGCCAAGGCCCAATGGGATCTCGACGGATCAGGCATATCCATGCTCGACCAGGGCGGCGCCGGAGATTCGGTCCGGTTCCTGGCGGGCTTCCGCTTCGCCAAGGTGGGAACCTACCATCCCTCGCTTACGATCCAAGGTTCGAAAGGATCCTCCCTGGAGGTATCGGTCACCGTACGCGTTTCCGAGGATCGTCCCGTCGCCGACGCGGGCACGGATCTAGGCGCTGCCACCGGGGCCTCCGTGAACCTCGCCGGCGCCGACAAAGATACCCTTGGGTCCATCGTAAAGCGCGAATGGAGCATCGCCGGCGCGCCCTACGACTCCACGGCCAACGGCAAAACCACCTTCAAGGCCCCGGGAATTCCGGGAGACGTGAAGGCCGTGTACCGCGTGACCGATGACGACGGCCTGACCGACGAGGACACCTTGGTGATCCATGTCATCAGTCCTGCCGTGGCCGCCCTGACCCAGATCGCCGTACAGGGCTGCGTCCTGGCCCCGGCGTTCAGCCCCGACAGCCTAAAATACGCATGCGAGGCCGGCTTCGACGCCACTTCCGTAACGGTGGCCGCCAAGGCGCAGGGGACCATGACCCTGAACGGTAAAGCGTTGGAAGACGGGAAGGCCTCGGGTCCGGTGGCTTTGGCCTCGGGCAAGGCCATGCTTACGCTGGTCGTGACCAATGCGGAGGCCACCCGGACCTATGTGATCAGCGTGACAGCCGGTGAAGCATCCGGAAACAACGCCCTCTCGGCCCTGGTCCTGTCGGCAGGGATCCTATCCCCGGCCTTCGCCACCGCGACCCCGGCGTATTCGGCGGCCGTGGGCAACGCGGTCGCATCGGTCAACGTGACCGCAACCTTGGCGGATACAACCGCTAGCGTTTCGATCCAGTCCGCTCCCGCGGCTTCCGGCAAACCCTCGGCCGCCATCGCCCTGGGGCTGGGCGCGCAGGTCATCCCCATCATCGTCACGGCCCAGAACGGCCAGACGCGCAGCTATAGCGTCACGGTGACCCGCCAGGCGGGCGAAGCCAACCTCAAGTCCCTGGCGGTTTCCGTCGGAACCCTGGCTCCCGCCTTCGCCGCGGCCACGGCCGGATACGCCGTGCAAGTGAGCCAGTCCGCAACCACGGTCAACATCACCGCCTCCCCGAAGGACGCCAAGGCGACCCTGACCTTGAACGGCGACGCCATGACGGCAGGCACGGCCACGGCCTTTTCCCTGCCCCAGGCCGTCACCACGGCCACCTTGGTTGTGAGCGCAGAGGATCCTGCCGTCACCAAGACCTACACCATAAAGTTCACCAGGATTGATGACGCGCCGCCAACGGCCCCTTCGGTGTCCCTTGGCGGTTGGGCGGCTCCTGATCGTCCCGGCTGGACCTGGACCCAGGGCGGCGGCGGCAACGGCACCTTCCGGTATCGGCTCGATAATCCCGACCTGACTGCGGGGGCGACTACGGGAACGGCGCTGGCCTTCGCGACCGCTTCCGACCTGGCCGCCGGCGCCCATATTCTCTACGTGCAGGAACGGGACTCGGCCGGCAACTGGTCGGCCTCGGGCCAAGCCTCCGTAACCCTTACGGCCCTTAAGTCAGTGGCCGACTATCCCCTGGCCGGCCACGCCAACGATACGGCGGGCGCCAACGCGGATGCCACTTTGTTGCGGGCCCCGTTCCTGTCCCAAGGAATCTACCTGACGGGCGTCTACCCCGGCAGCGGTCTTCCCGATTCAAGCGATGGCTCCAGCCCGGTCCTGGAAGGATTCACCCCCAGCAACTTCTCCGCGACCGTGGAATTCAAGGTCGACGCCCTGCCCACATCCACCAAGACGGTGATGATGGGCGGCTATTCCTACCGTTGGCTGGGCGGGACCCTGGAACCGGACGGCAAGATCAGCATGTTGTACAACAATAGCGTCACGGCGACCGGAACGGTGACCTGCGCCGCGGGACAATGGCATACCCTCAAGCTCGAGTACGTAGGGGGCGTGGCCAAGGTGTATCTGGACGGCGTGGTATCCGTGTCCGTGACCGTGGCTCTGGTCATGTCCACGGACTATACCTTCGGCACGACAAACTTCGGCAGCGGCAATACCTTTAAGGGGCTTTGGCGCAACCTGCGAGTCTACGCCGGCGCCGCCGAAATCGCCCATTACCCGTTGGCCGGCGAACTGAAGGACATCACCAAGAAGCAAGGCCCGTTCACGGTGATAAACGCCCCCTTCAGATCGCCAGGGCCGGGCGTGACCCTGGCCGGCATTTATCCGGGATCTAATCCTACCACGGGAACCGAGGTCTCAACCCCGGACCTGGCCGCGTTGAACATGGAGGACTTCCGCATCACGGCCGAGTTCTCGATTTCGGCGCTGCCGGCCGCGGACATGCCGGTTGTGATCGGGGGAAGCGGATATCGATGGATGGGCGCGCGCATCGAATCCACAGGCATGCTAACCCTGCTGACCAACAACTCCGCCCTCAAGGTCACGACGACGGCTGTGAGCCCGACCGTCAAGCATACCGTGCTGCTCCGTTACAGCGCGGCGAGCGCGACGGCCGCCATTTACCTGGACGGCATCCTGGCTGGTTCCACGCCGGTTTCCGCTTTGACCCACGGCAACAGCAAGAACATCTCGACGAGTAACTACTCAACCGGCTCGGCCTTCAAGGGCACGCTCTACCGCATCCGGGTGGACAGCAAGATCCCATAAGCGTCATGCTCTCGCGCTCCGTCCCCCGGGGCGGAGGGTGGTTCTTTAGAGCATCAGTTTCGCCCTACCGGGAAAGTATTGAAAACGGGTTTTCCGAAAGAAGCGGCAGGGTCCGACCTACCCCGGTTTCCGGGTAGTTTGTACTTTTGTCTTCCCAACGGAAAGCGGAAAAATGACGGTAAATGGCGCGAAAAGGAGGGTCCTGGGTGCTGGCCTGGCACTGGCCTTGGGATTTTCCCTCGATTCCGGACCGGTTTTCGGAAAGACCCTCAAGCAACCCCTCTTCAAAACCTCGCTTTCCGCGGCGGCGGGCGATCCGGACACCCTGGAAGTCTTCTGCCTTTATGTGAATTTCCTGGATGAGACGGCCGAAAACGATCAGACCACCACCACGGGCGTGGGCACGTTCGGCACGGCCGGCCATAGCCCTTCCGACCCGGAAAAGAAAAACACCTATACCTTGGATCCGGGCGGAACGCTCCGCACCTACAAGTTCTACCTGGAAAAGCATTTCGAGTTCGCCAAGAACTATTTCGAAAAGGTCTCCAACGGCCGCGTGACCGTGGTACCGCGCATCTTCCCTGCGCCCGACGGTTCGGGCAAGATCACGCCTTACCAATTGACCAAGACCATGAAGTCCTACAACCCCTCGGAGCTGGATAAGGACGCGAAGCAAAAGACCAGCGCGTTCAACGAGGAACGCGGGCAGCGCCTGATGTCCTTCGTGGTGGACGCCATCCAAGCGGCGGACAAGTCCACGGACAAGGCGCAGAATCCCTTCAAGACGGCCTACGAGGATTCCCTGACCGATCCCCTGAACAAAAAGAAACACCGTTGTTACCTCATCTTCCACGCCGGCCACTCGCGCTTGCTGGACGGCGGACAGCTCGGCGCCTTCGGCGCCAACACCCCCAACGACTTCACCGATTTCTTCGTGACCAAGGACGATTTCAGCCTGCTGGACAGCGCCACCACCAATGCCAAGCCGGGAGGGCCGGTGGACAAGGACCGCCGCGCGGCCGCCAAGGGAGTCAAGGTCAGCACCGGAGACACCGTCGACAACATCATGATGCTCTCCGAGGCCGCCAGCCAGGATAAGGTGAACTGGGGCATCAACGGGATCTTGATCAACCAATTGGCCCGGCAGATGGGAATGCCGGACATGTTCGACGTGGTCAAAGGCATCTCCCAGCTCGGCTACTTCGACGTGATGGATTTCGCGGGCTACAACACCTTGAACGGCTTCCTGCCGGTCTATCCTTCCGCCTGGGTGCGCGCCTACATGGGGTGGGACGAACCCGTCACCGCCAAGGCGGGCAGCGGTCCGTTCACCGACTACCCGCTCTGGAGCCCCACGGCGGGATCGGCTCCGGGACGGGCGACTACGGTCAAAGTGCCCATCAACGACCGGGAATATTTCCTGGTGGAGAATCGCCAGCGCGCGGCCGGGGACTCCACTGTCACCATCTACTTCAGCGAGCAGGTGAATTCCAACGACTTCGCGTTCAGCAAGCCCGGATCGAAAACCGTTAAGTTCGCCCAAATCGATTCCATCTTCCTCGACTCCGTGATCGATCCCGCCGATCCCAAGCATAAGAAGCTGATCAAGAACCCGCTCAAGCCCGCGGGCGTGATCACAGGCGCGAGCAGTTACGATCTCGGCCTGCCCTCTTCGGGCATGCTGGTGTGGCACGTGAATGAATGGTTCATTTCCCAATTCCTCAAGGACGGCGCGGTCAACGCCTACCTCGGCGACACTCTCAAGAGCCAATACAAAGGCCTGGAATTGGTGGAAGCCGACGGATCCCTGAGCATCGGCAAGGAATTCAAGGATCAATTGGGCCAGCCCGCGTTCGACTACGGATCCGGATCGGATATGCTGCCTCACCTGAGCGTAAGACGCGTGAATCCGCCCAAGGACACCACGTGGTCGAGGAAGCGGGATACGCTGGACGTGATCGGCCCCTACGGCGCAGCCAACACCAATGCCTGGAACGATGGGCGCACGCATCTGCGCCTGGAGGCGCTGATCCCGGCCAATCCCCTGCTGGAGCCCGGCCTCAGTTCCTTCAGCGGCGACTCCATCTACAATATCCGCGACTCGGTCCTGACCCTGCGCGTGCGCTGGCCGGACAACCAGACCCTGGTCCAGGATCCGGCCTCGACGTGGCCGGTGAAGCTCGATCGCGGCGGCCATCCCCAATCCCTGAACGTGCTCAAGACCCCCACGGGCGATCGCTACGTGGTGGCCTTGAGCGATCGCGGCTATGCCCAGACCTTCACGGCCGCGGGCAAGACGGCCATGGACGCGGACACCACCCTTAAGGGAAAGCCCGGGTATGATTCGGTGGAAACGCTCCTTCCCAGCGGTCTCACGCGCGATACCTCCACCGTTCCCGTCACCTCCCTGGCCGGCCGATTGGGAAGCCCGCTGGGAAGCGCGGTGTGCGGCGATACCGCCATGGCCGTGCTCACTGCCGACCGCCTCACCTTCCTCAAGCTGCGGGCGGCCGGACTTTCTGCGCGCTCCAGGGATTCCTCCGCCATCGCCATCGGTTTCGCCGTGCCCGGACAAGCGGGTCCCGTAGCCGCCGGCGACCGGTTCTGGATCATCCACCGCAATCATCGCGCGGTCGCGTACACGCCCGATGGCGCTCCTCTCGACAGCATTGAACTGCCGGAATTGGAATACCAGGCGTTGGCGGTTTATTCCGCGGGCGGAGGCCGGCCCATGAGCCTGGCCTTGGCGGCCAAGGGCGGGGGCTTGGTACTCGTCGATGCCGACGCCGGGCGCGCGCAACGGCTGCAGAAACCCTGGGGCGACCAGGAACCGGATGCCGATGAAAGCTTCACCGTTTCCGCCGCCGACTTCGACCGCGACGGGGCGGTGGACCTGTTCGCCTTGGGTTCGAAGGGCGCGGCAACCTTGGTGGGTCTCAAGGGGGCGCCCCAGGCCGCCGTCTTCTCCGGCTTCCCGCAACGCTTCCCCCGCACGGTGCATTTCCTGGATTCGCTCTACGAGACCAAGAACGGCAAGCGCGTGCTCAAAAAGGTGCTGGACTTCCGCAGCGACGATGCCAGCGCCCCGGCCCTGGCCGACCTGGACGGCGATCGCCACCCGGACATCCTGTTTTCGGCCACCAACTCCGTGTTCGCCATCGACTACCACGGGGCGGTTCTCAAAGGCTGGCCATTTCTGCTGGAGGATCGCCAGAACATCGGTTTCACTTACGGCAGCGAGCGGCATCCCGAAACCGCCGTGCGTTCCTCACCCTTGGCTTTGTCCCTGGCCGGCCATGCCGCCGTGCTGATCGGATCGCCGGACGGCCTGATCCTGGCGGTCGACAGCCTGGGCCGGAAACTGAAGGCCTCGTCCTTCGAATCGGCCCGCGACGGCCGCGGCGGCATTCTCGCCACGGACGTGGGCGACTGGCCCCTGACCATGGGCGGACTGACGTTGGATTCGAACGACAACCCCTACGTCCACCTGGCCGCGGCGGATTTGGACGGCGACGGGAACCTGGAACTGCTGGCGCAATCCGGCAGCGGCAGCCTGAACGCCTGGACCTTGAAGAAAGGGTCGGCCGGACCGGGTCAATCCTGGATCATGCCGGGCGGCGATGCGGCCCGACGCAACTTCCTGGACGTAAGCGCCTGGGCGCCGGCCGCGGCGGCCGGCACCGCCGAGAGCATCGAAGAGTTCCACCTGTTCCCGAGCCCGGTGCGCGGGCCCAGCGCGACCCTGCATCTCAAACTGGGCGCGGCCGCGCGCAAGGCCCGGCTCCGCGTCTACGATATCGCGGGTGTGGTGGTCCGGGATCAGCAATGGACCGGCCTGACCGAAGGTCTCCAACCCTTCAATCAGGTCCTGGACGTGCGTACCCTGGGCGCCGACGTCTATTCCGCCCAGGTGGAAGTGTGGTTTGCGGGCGGCAAGCGGAATAAATGGGTCCGCTTCGGCGTAATCCGCTGAAGAACCGCCCGATTTACCGATCGGCGGGTGTTTTTACCGCCCCGGCATCGTAATATTTGAGGGGATTTTTAACTTTGTTCCCTCAAAAAGGAACGACCGCAACACATGTACAAGTACATCATCATGGGCATCCAGGGTTGCGGCAAAGGCACCCAAGCCAAGCTGCTCTGCGATAAATACGATTTCACCCACATTTCCATCGGCGACATCTTCCGCTGGCATATCGCCAACCACACCAAGCTGGCTGCGAAAATAAACCGCATCATCTCCAAAGGCCAAATGGTCGGCGATGACCTGGTAGCAAAGGTCGTTTCCGAGCGCCTGACCTGGCATAACTGGAATTACGGTTTCGTGCTGGACGGTTTTCCGCGCAATTTCGCGCAGGCGGAGTTCCTGTTCGAGAGTTACAACATCAACGCCGTGATCCACATGGACGCTCCGGACAGCCTGGTCACCGAACGCGTGATGGCGCGCCGTGTCTGTTCGCAATGCGGCCTGGACTATAACCTCATCGGCCACCGTCCTAAGGTGGAAGGCGTTTGCGATGTGTGCGGCGGCAAGCTGCTGCAGCGCTCGGACGACCATCCCGAGGCCATCAAAAAGCGCATCGACGACTACCACGTCAAGACCGAACCCATGATCGCCTTCTTCAAGCGCATCAATATCCTCCACAGCGTGGACGCCACCAAATCCATCCCCGAGGTGTTCGAGGCCATCCGCACGTCGCTGGGCCTGCCCATGCAGCCCAAGCCCATGAACTCCAACGCGTTGAGCACCGAGGCCGCGACTTGAAAGGCATCATCCTCGCGGGAGGGGCCGGCACTCGCCTCTATCCTCTCACCACGGTGGCGAGCAAGCAATTGCTGCCCATCTACGACAAGCCGCTGATCTATTATCCCCTCTCCACCCTGATGTTGGGCGGGATCAAGGAATTCCTCCTTATCTCGACTCCCGAGGACACTCCGCGCTTCCAGTCCCTCTTGGGCGACGGGAACCAATGGGGCATCCACATCGAATATGCCGTGCAGCCCAAGCCGGACGGCATCGCCAAGGCCTTTCTGATCGCCGAAAGGTTCATCGGCCGGGATCCCGTCACTTTGATCCTCGGTGACAACCTGTTCTACGGCTCCATCAAGCTGGATGAAATCATCGGCGGATTCAAATCGGGAGCCAAGGTCTTCGGCTATTACGTGAAAGACCCGGAACGCTACGGCGTGGTCGAATTTGACGCCGCTCGCAACGTGGTGGGACTGGAAGAGAAGCCCAAGGCGCCCAAGTCCAATTTCGCCGTGCCCGGCCTGTACATCTACGACAACGACGTGATCGCCCTGACCAAAGGCCTGAAGCCGTCCTCCCGCGGCGAACTGGAAATCACCGACCTGAACCTGGCCTATCTGAAACAGGGCCGGCTCACGGTGGAGTTGTTCGGCCGCGGCATTGCCTGGCTCGATACCGGCACGCATGCGAGCATGCTGGAGGCCAGCAACTTCATCTACACCCTGGAAGCGCGCCAGGGCTTGAAGATCGCGTGTCTCGAAGAGATCGCATTCACGCGAAAGTTCATCACGCCCGCGAAATTCCGGGAAATGGTGGACAGGATGCCGAAGTCGCCGTATAAGGATTATCTGCTGCAGCGGTTCAGGGGCGACTTCTAACTCAGGAAGAGGAGCGCCAGTCTTGCGGAGGACGGATCCTGAGCCTGTCCGCTTCAGCCGTGACGATGGCGCCCGCTTCCAGCTCCTCACCTCATTGCAATAGGATATCCAAGCAGGTTCTGGCTTGTTCCCGAGCAGGAACTAAAAGGCACTTACACGCCCAATACCAGTCAGCCTCCTTGCGTGAACGAGAACTAAAACGTACAATATATTGTACAAAAGAGGTTTTCTATGGAAAGAATTCAATTCGACAAAGATGTAAAGCCAATTAGCGAATTCAGAGCGAACGCACCTTCGCTGATTGATCAGGTTCACAAGACCAAAAGGCCCTTGGTCATTACCCAACATGGAAAAAGCGCCGCCATCCTTATGGATGTCCAAGAATACGAAGCTCTATTGGAAAAGCTGGACGTGTTAACGGACATTGGTGATGCCGAAGCGGACATCAAGAAAAAGAGGTTTTATTCTTCAGAAAAAGCTCTTGAAAAGATCAGAAAGAAAATTGGCCGGTGAAGATTTTCTGGACGGAAAAGGCGATTGCACGAATAAGCGAAATCGCTCAGTACATCGGCCAGGACAGCCATTTGGCTGCCGAGCGGTGGGCTGATAAAATCATCGGCAAAGTTGAGGCGCTTTCAGAGTTTCCCAAATCAGGAAGGAAAGTTCCCGAACTCAATAAAAAGGAGTATCGGGAGCTTATCTTCGGGAACTACAGGATTATTTATAAAACGAATGGTGAAACTCTGTATGTTCTCACGGTGAGACACTTCAAGCAGATCTTACCGGTTGATGAAGTCAAATAAGCAATCAATGTTGGGTGGGGGTCTTTGGGAAGCTCGGCCGGCCCTTTGGGCCCAGGCCGGCCGCCTTCAACCCCGTCGGCTTTCCACCAGCCTCCGCACGGTCTCGACCTGATTCGGCGGCAGAAAGAAGCGTGACAGCACGAGGATCTCTTCCAGGAACGCCATCAGTTCCGGTTGTCTGCCCGCCCGCTCCAGACCCCGTATTCTCCTGTCCCACACCTCCGTATCCAATGGACGTTCGCGATGCCAAACAGCCAGCGCCGTACATGCGCGATCGTGGTCTCCCGTGAGCGCGCCACACTCGTCCATCAGGTCATGGGGACTGACCGAGGCGAACCTTCCCGCCGGGATTCCCTCGACAACCTCCAACGCTGCTCCCGGCCGACCAAGGGCAAGCAGGGCGCGAGCCCGATCCGCCAGACAGCGGGCCCGCATTAAATCAAGATATTCGCGCGGGATGCCGCGCGGGAGATCCGCAAGGAACGCACGGTTCAGATCGGCGTTCAATCCCTTGCCCAGATCCACGGGCGGGTAGAAGTGGCCATAAAGGCTGGATAGAGTAGCAAGGACCAACGCCGGGGCCGAAGCTGAAGTCGAAATCGGAAGCGCGCTCTCCAGTGCTTCCAGGGTTTCCAGGCAGGCTTGCGATCCTGCCAGAACCTCTTCCCAACGACCGCGGAGCGCGCTGAGACTGATTTTCAGCAGCCCATTCACGGCCGCGGGCCGCTGGTCCGGGGTCAGCATGCGGTCGAGGATGATCTGAGCTGAGGCGAAGGATTCTCCGGGATGGTTTTCGATAAGGCTGATCAGGGCCGCGGGCAGGGTTTCAGCCGCGAGGCCGGGCAGGCTTTCCCCCCGGGACTGCAATTCCGCCAAGGCCTCTGGCATGGTATA
>JBDSIO010000343.1:0-2633 GCA_039917895.1 Fibrobacteria bacterium
GCAAATGGGGCAAAGAAATACGGACCGGATAGAGGAGTAGGTCCGACGGTGCAGTGAATTTCAGAATCAACTCCCCGGTCGCCCGGATCCCCACACCCGATAAAAATCTAACGCGAAGGTCGGATATGCGCTTAATACATGTGGTTTGAAGGGTTTTCCCTATGCGTCGTATTTATTTACGCCGGGGATATTAAGTCTTTTAAAAACCTCTAAATCCCCATAATTCAAGAGATCCACTATAGTCCAGATTCCTTGGCCAGGACCTCGAAGGTCCGTTCCAACCTCTCCCCCTTGTCATCGACCAGCAGCAGGGCATGCCGCCCCGGAGAAGGGTTCACGGTCAGCTTGTGGAACTCGCGGGTTTCGCCCAGGTAAGATTGATCCAGGTGCCAATAAATGGTCGCGCCCGGATTGCGGTGCACGGCCTCGAAGATGGCGCGGCTTTTTTCCGCGTTGAGATCGGTGGGGATGTAGAGGCTTGCCATGGGCTTGGGATAGATCAGATCCATGGCCCGGGGCTGCCCCAAGGCGGCGAGGCCGGCTTCGCAGTCTTTGCGCCAGTCCGGCGAGGGCAGGTAGTCGGAATGGCGTTGGCGGTAGTACCACTCCTGGGTGGGAGGCAGGATGAACCAGGCCCGGTGAACCATGGTGGAGACGCTTTGACAGCCGTCGTGAACCTGGAAGCGTTCCGTGGGATCCACATGGACCATTCGGTGGTAAGGGCAGGCCAAGGTGCGCAATCCCGATTGCGGCGCCCAGACGCTGTCGATGACGGGGCAGATCGGCCCGGGGCGCATGCCGCTCGATGCGCAAACCGCCATCCGCTTCAGGGACGCCATGGGCATGGGAAACTCCGTGGTCGGAGGCAGGGCGTTGTAGACATCGAAGAGCAGCGGTGCGGCCACTTGGATGCCGGTCATGCCCGGACGGCCCTGGCCGGAGGCATTGCCCACCCACACCCCCACGACGTATTCCGGCGTGACGCCCACGGCCCAGGCATCGCGGAACCCGAAGCTGGTGCCGGTTTTCCAGGCTACCCAGCGGCTGGAAGCGAAGTCGCGCCAGTACTTCTGCACATCCGGCCGGCTCACCTCGGCCATGGCCTGCAAGGTCAACCACGCGGAGGCAGGGCCGATAGGGGATGCAGCAAGGGGACGTGTTGCAATTGAAGCTGCGGGAGGGGTGGAAGGCAGGGAGGGCAGGCCGAACCGGGTCAATCGCGGCGGGAAGAATCCGGGGCGAAATTCGGCGCGAGGATCGGTTCCGGAGTAACGCAGGGATTCCCTGGCCAGGCCGGCGTACATTCCGCACAGATCCCATAAGGTGCCTTCCGCTCCCCCCAGCACCAGGGTCAGGCCATAGTCTGCCGCAGGGCGGTTCAGGGTGGTAAGCCCCAAGTCTTGCAGGGTGCGGTAGAACCGTTCCACGCCGTAGCCCTTGAGCATGCGCACGGCGGGGACGTTCAGCGAGCGCGCCAGCGCCAGGCGGGCCGGCACGGCTCCTTCGAAAGCGCGATCGAAATTCTCCGGGGCATAACCGGCGATTTGCGTCGGCACGTCCGCGACCAAAGTTCCCGGCAGCAACTCCCCGGCCTCGAGCATGGAGGCATAGAGAAAGGGTTTGAGCAGGCTGCCGGTGCTGCGCCGGGAGGCGATGATGTCCACCTCCGCCCCCTGGTCCCCGGACACCGCGCCTGACCCCGCTCCCGCTGCCTCACCAGTAGCCCGCATGTTACCTGCGTACGCCGCCACTTCGCCCGTGGACGCGCGCAGCACCAGCACGGCCCCGTTGCGGATGCCCTGACCGTCCAATTCCCGTTGGCGGCGAAGCAGGATTTCGCCCACCTGGGCCTGCAAACGGCCGTCGATGGAGGTATGCACGATGGCGGCGCGACCGGGATTGTCTTGCGGCAGTTCCCGGGCCAGCCGTTCGACGAGGTGGGACGCGATCCGGGGAAGGGCGACCGGCTTTTCGGGCAAGGGTTCGAGCCGGGCCAAGGCGCAGGTAACGCTGTCGATACCCCCTTGGCGCCAAAGCCGGACCAGCAGGCGATCGCGCTTGCGGCGCAGGGGTTCCCGGTTGCGGCCGGGATGCATCAGGGAAGGGCTGTTGGGGAGCACGGCCAGCAGCGCGGCCTCGCCCCAGGAGAGCCGGTCGGCCGGGCGGCCGAAATAGCGCCAGGCCGCGGCTTCCAGTCCCACCACATTGCCGCCGAATGGGGCGTGGGAGGCGTACAAAGCCAGAATGTCCTGTTTGCCGTATCGGAGTTCCAGGCGCAGGGCCAGGAAGGTTTCCGTGATTTTTTCCAGCCAGGTGCGGCCATGCGATTCTCTCGACCCGCGCCTCTCACGTGAATCGCGTGAATCGCGTGAATCGCGTGAATCGCGCGAAATGCGGATCACCTGCATGGTCAGGGTGCTGGCGCCGCTGAGCACCTTGCCCGACCTTAGGTTCAGGCGGATGGCCCGCGCCACTGCGAAAGGATCGACTCCGGGATGATGGAAGAACCGGCGGTCCTCAAAGGCGATGGCCGCCGCCGCGTACCGGGGCGGGCAAGCTTCCAGGGGCGGAAAGCGCCATTGCCCGTCCGCGGCGATTTTCGCCCCGAGCATGCCGCCGCCGCGATCCAGGGC
>JBDSIO010000344.1:0-11079 GCA_039917895.1 Fibrobacteria bacterium
ATTATCTTGCGATGACTGCATTGCTTCTCCTTAACCTCGGCCCTGAAAATAATCCAAACGCACGGTACACACCCTATTGGCGTGACCTACCCTCGGAATCAACCGCCCTTGAACGCACGGAAAACACGCCGGCCCGCCGCTCCTTTCCGGCTTTCCTGATAGCCGCCGGCTTGGGTTTAGCGATCCCGGTGACCCCATCCAGGCTCAGGGTATTGCCGGCCGCGGGTCTTACTTTGGCTTCCACTTCGGAGGCGCCCAGCTTCAGGCTCAGGGTGTATGGGGGCGTGAAGACCGTTCCCTGGTTGGTGGCGATGTCGCTGGCCGTCCCGATATTGCCGACCGATTTCCACGCTGGGGCCGGGGTCCCGCCATGCTCCTTGATGGCGGGGCCGCCGTTCCTGAAATCGTTGTTCTCGATCAGCATCTGGATGTCCACGCCGGGGCCGCAGGCGTAGTCGGCGTCGGAAGAAGTGTAGAGGTTGTTCACCACGTGGACCTTGCCGGCCCTGCCGCGAGGCTGGCGTTGCATTACGCGATCGGCCCACCAGCAATAGGCATAGGTGATGTTCAGTTTTCCCTTGTCCATGGCGACGTTATCATCGGCGGCGATCAGGTTGGAGAAGCGATGCTCCTTGGCGTAGCTGTACCAGAACTTGCACCAGGTCACCGTGACGAAATCGGAACCCTGGGTGATGTCGCAGTTGCCGTCTTGCCCGTCGGACACGTCGAGATGGTCCAGCCAGATGTGATGGGATTCCGTGATGCTGATTCCGTCCTCACCGTCCTTGCACGCGTCGTAGGAACCGCAACGATTGCCTTGCACGGCGAGGTTGCGCAGGATGATGTCGCTTTGCTTCGAGATGTGGATGTCGCCCTTGATCAGGATGCCCGGCTCCTTGCCGAGAATGCTCTTGTTCGAGGAAATGACCAACTGGCCGGTATAGGTGCCTTTGGCAACCAGGATGATTTTCCTGCCCGAGGATTTGGCCTCGGTCTGCAACTGGGACATGGTAGTGACCGTGACCTCGGTTCCACCGGCGCCGCCGGTGGTTCCACCCGCTTGCGAGGCCCATCCTTCCGGCTTGTCGCCTTTGACAAAGGCGAACGGAAGCGAGACCGCGCATACGAGGATGGATAGAAAGCTCAAGTTTCGGATCATAAGGATTCTGCTCTCCGGATTATCGTAAAAGTACTGCGAATCCGGGGATTCCGCTGGCCTGGGTGTAGGCATTAGCGTCCCTGGAGCGGATGGGGGCGGATTTCCGCGTTCCGGACGGGCAAGCTGATATTAGTTTGGAATGTGGGCGGGAAATTCCTTGTGAGGAAAAGAGTATGATCAGAAGAACCATGGCGCGCGTTCCCCCGTTCAGGCTGCGAGCGGGTGGGTATGCGGCACTGCTCAGCCTGTTCTCGCTGGTTTCGGCGTCCGATATCGACGCGGCCGTCGGAAAACGCAAGTTCGACTTCGTGGTCGGTGTCGATGGGGATTGGAAGGCCGCCATCGCGGCGGCGGCGAAGCAGGCGTCTCCCACCTACCGCTACCGCATCTTTTTCCCGAACGGCGAATACAACGTGGGCGCCCTCACGGGAGATTCCAACCAGAAAACCACGTTCACGACCGCGAACGTGTCTTTCATCGGGCAAAGCGCCGAAAAGACCATTCTTTTCAACAAATCGGCCAACGAGGGAATCGGAATCACGGCGACGTTGTTCCTGAGCAACGCCGACAACATGTACATGCAGGATTTGACGGTCATGAACCGCGCGAATTACGGGCAGTCCTCGACCTATGGCGAGACAGGCCGGCACGTGGCGATCCAGGAACAGTCTTCCAAGATGATTTACAAGAACGTGAAACAGCTCTCAACCCAGGATACCTATTACACGAATGGTCAGCGCACCTACTGGGAAGGCGGACAGATCGATGGCACGACGGACTTCATCTGCGGCGGAGGAGACATCTTCTTCAACCGGGTCATACTCAACGAGTTGAAGGACGGCTCTCCAATCACTGCCTCCTCCCCGAACGACAATTCCTGGGGCTACGTTTTCGAAAGCTGCATAATCAATGCGACGAAATCCGGCTATCAATTGGGACGGTCTTGGGGCGAGGCCCGCGTCGTGTTCCTGCGAACGACCATGAATCAGCTCGCTTCGGATGCCGGCTGGGGCAATCCGATGAATAATGTTCCGAAGGTTTCCGCGGAATTCCGAACCGCGGACGCGAACGGAAAGCCGGTGGACCTCAGCAAGCGCAGGACCACCTACACCAAGGACGCGGTCACGATCAAACTCAACCCGGTGCTGACCGATGCGGAAGCCGCCAAATACACTGTCGAAAACGTGCTGGGCGGAAGCGACAACTGGAAACCGGACGACTTGACCAGGCAGGTCTCCGCGCCGGCTGCAGGGGTGGAGGGGACGACCTTGAAATGGAACGACAACGACAGCGCCCTCTGCTGGGTAATCTTCAAGGGAGGCAAGTTCCTCGACAACGTCACGACCGGCAGCTACGACATCTCCAAACTCTCGCAAGGTGACGTTCTTACCGTGCGAGCCGCGAATTCGATGGGCGGACTCGGCGCGAGCTCGAATGCGATCACGGTGGGGCAAAGCGTCGGGACCGCTTTTTTCTTTCCGCTCCATCCTATTCCCGCTATGGAGCGGATCGGCCGTTTGCTGCGGGTTTCGCCTCTGCCGGGCGAGGCGGCGCTACGCATCTTCGCTGTCGACGGTTCCCTCAATCGCAACATCCGGATTCCGCCGATGGATGCGGCCAGGACAATCGACCTGGAGACCCAGGGACTCGCAGCGGGCGTTTACTTCGCCAGTATCGAAGGCACCGGTATCCGGAGCGCGACCATCCGCATAAGTGTGCCGAAGTAAACCGCCGGCTCAGGCCGCCCGTGATAATATGGCCTTTTTGCCATCCTGACTTTAAATGGGCAAGGCCTGGCTTTATTCCTTGACCACCTTTGTCCGGACTCCGCTCATCCCTTCCACTTCCAGTCGCGCGATATAATGCCCTCCGGGAACCCGGCGCGATTCCCACCTATAAGCGTAGGTTCCCGCCTTCAGCTTGCGATCCACAAGCAAGGCGACCCGTTCCCCGTTTACGCCGAACACCTCGAGCTTGACCGACATTTCCTCCCGTCCGGACTTAGGGATGGAGTAGGTGAGAAGGAGGTTTTTCCCGGCCTGGACGGCGCTCAATTTGGCATTGGGCGGGAGCCCGCCGGAGCGGCCCGCCGGGCGGATGGCCGAGGGGCCCGTATAGGGACTTGTCAGCAACACCGAGCGCATGCTCGCCACGGTGAGTGACACCCGGGTGATGTCGGTGCCCGCTTCGTTTACCTTGCTGGATTGCGGCGAGGTGATCTGGCCGGTGTGGGGATCCCATTGTTTCAGGGTGAGGTCGCCGCGCAAACGCGCGAAGGTGGTGATGGACGCGGCCGAATTGTTCCCGAAGAAATAGATGTTGAGGCTGTCGCCCAGCACCTTGTGGATGTATCGCAGGCCTCCCGTTTGCGGTTCGAACTCCACGTCATAGACGGGAGCCATGGAATTTAGGGCCGTGAGCATATTGTCCGAAGTGGCCTTGCCCAGGGAGACGGCAATGCCTCCCGCGGGGCTTCTGGTGGTTTGGTCCGTCATCAGGAACATCGCCCTGATCGTCTGCACGACCGAGTCATCCTTCCCCAGTTCGGCGGACCTGGACGGCAGCACGCCGGTCGCGATCACCTTGCCGCCCTGATCGAAGAACTGCCTGATCTTCTTCAAATTGCTCCAACTGATGGTGGAGCAGGCGGGAATGATGACGACCTTGTATTCCTCATGGTTGAGGGTATTGTTGAGCTTAAGGGTAGACCCCTCGAGACTGCACTTCTCATCCAGCACCTCGGGATGGATCCAGGTGAAATCGCGATTGATTTGGGAGGATAGGATTTCGCCCACGTCCGGGTAGTCGGCATAAGCGAGAGGGACCTTTTCGTTGGCGTGGGGTCCGTTCGGGCCGTCGAAGAAGAAACTACCCTGGCAGGAGGCGATGGGATACAGGATGGCGATATCGGCCACGTGGCGCGCGGGCGGGTGCAATAGCACTCCGCAGCGGCCATGCCATTCGTTGTACGCGGCGGCGGGTGATTGGAAGGTGTGCTGCATCTGGACCCCGTCCGCCAATTGCTCGATGGCGGTGCCGTAGTTCCCGCCGTTCTCGATGCCGACCAGGGTCTTGTCCCAGTTGTACGCGGCCGAGCTGAAGAACTTGTAGAACAAATGCGTATAGGCGTAACCGATATCATCCAGACCCGGGATGGTGGAATATTTGAAGGCTTTGATCACGTCCCCTACCGAGCCCACCGGATTGGTCCAATCCTCGTTGTCCAAATGCCCGGTCGGCCTTATCCCATGTGCTTCGCCCCAGAGGTTGACCAGCCTGACGAAGCCTTCGGAGAAAAGCGTGGAGCGGAATCCGAAGAGCAGATTGCGGGCGGCTTGGGTGTCGGGGCCGATGTTATACCACAGGGCGGGGTAATATAAGGTGGGGCTGAACCCCATCCGTTCCTTGAACTTCTTATTGAACAGCGGCGTCCATTCGCGGCCCGTTCCCATCTGCAGGCTCGGCTCGTCGTACCAGGCGTATTGGATGGCTTTCCCGAAATGGTCTTTCATCTTATCGTACGCCTGTTGGTACGACATCTGGATGAACTTGTCTACCGAGACGGAATCCATGTAATCGCATTGCGGGTCCCCGCTTTTGACGCTCTGGAACACCATGACGTTCCATTGCCCCGTGGGAACGTTCCAGGCGATCGAGTTCCCCTTCACCGAGTCGGTGAGATCGACGAGCTTTGTGGATCCTCCTTGGGAACTCATGGCGACGACGGCCATGAGCGCTGTGGTGGTCGCGGTGGGGATAGCGGCGGTGAAGGTCGTGGGACCGGTCACCTGGTGATCCGTCTTGTCCAGGCGCTTGATGGTATTTTCGGGATAACGGCTCGCGACGTCTTCCCCTTGCGGCAGGGGATTGCAAAGCCCCCCATGGTTCGACCTTCCGTAACCGGCGCTGCCGCTCGGGAACTGTTCCTCATCATAATAGGTGTAGGACCCGCCCATCTTGGCGATGGAGTCCAGGAACCCGAGAGTCTTGGTGTAGAAGGCGGGGGACCGGTAGGTCTGGCAGGTCGCCAATTCCCCGAACCCACCGAAGCCGCCCGTCGTCAGCAGCGAGAGCGGATTGCCGCCGTCCCTAAGGGCTTTGGGCCGGTATTTGAGAGGTGGTTTGGCGAAGTCGGAAACCATATCGGCGAAGCACGGGCGGGCTGTCAGCAAGGGCGACATCGAAATGGAGAGGGTGGCGATGGCTATCGCTTTAAAGTACCGCCCGTTCACAGTAAAAATCGGAAAAAGCAACATAGAGGAATCTCCCGGACTACCGTGTGGATCATGACATGATAACCACGAGATAAAGCCGTCGCTGGCCATTTAAAGCCTGGGGTAGAGGGAGGGATTCACCCGGGAATTCATGTCCGAAGGCAAGTATCCGTGTTTACGCCTGTAAACACAAAAAAAACCGCGCTTAGGCTCTCGCTGGGCCGCTCGAAGTGGATTCGGGAATTGCCGGGACCGGGGCTTGGCGAGGCGGCCAATGCCGCATGATCAGCCAGGCCGCCCCGCAGAAGGCTGCGCATACCGCAAAGACGCTTCGATACCCCAACGTCGACCCCAGCCATCCGAACATCAGGTAACCGGCGGTGCTGCCGATACGGTTCGCATTGCTGTAGACGTTGGTAGCCGTGCCGGCCTGGCCGGGGAGGAAGTCCTGAAAAAAGGTGATGGCCAGCCCGCTGGTGACCGCTACCAGGGCTGCGCTGAGCACTTGCAGCGGATAGACGTGCCAGGGTTCGGTCGCCATGGCCAACCCGGTATAATAGACGACGGCCAGTAGCGCGGACCAACGAAGGATGCGAACCGATTGCAGGCGAGTCGCCAACACCCCGGCATAGTACATGAATGGCAATTCGAAGAAGGGTCCGATGCCGTAGACCACGCCCACATGGGACTCCTTGCCGTGCAAAGGCCCCAGGATCAGCAGCGTAAGGTTCATCATTCCCATGGTGGAACAGCTGAGCAAGAGAATCAAGGCGATGAAATGGGCCAGGAAACCCGGCAGCTTCAAGGCCTGGGATAGGGGCAGGGAGGCGGCGGCCATACGGGCCTGGGCGGTAGGCGGCCGTTCCGTCAGGCCCAGCCAACTGAGCATAGCGTATATGCAGAAGAGCGCGGCGGCCGCCATGAAACTGTAGGCGATGGAATAGCGCGCCACGATCATGGCGCCGATGGCCGGTCCCACCGTCCAGGACAGCGCGAAGAAGATGCGGAAGACATTGATGTAGAAGGGAAAATCCTTCTCGGGTACGCTGCTGCGGACCAGCAAATCGCGCGCGAGGGCGAAGGTCTGCGAGAAGGTGACACCGGCGATACCCCCCAACATGCAGCTGATAGGCAACAGGGTCCAAGGATTCCGAATCAGGGCGTAGGACACATACATGGCCGCTCCCGCAATGGATCCGACGATCAGAGTGGACTTGCGCGAAAAGCGGATATCGGACCAACGGGCGATGCGGGTGGAAATAACGATGCCGGTAAGGGCATTGGCGGTCATGAACAACCCGAACCGCCATGGTCCCAGGCCCAGTTCCCGCGTCCCGAAAATGGACATGAAAGGCATGATAAGGGAAAAGGCCAGGCCAAGGATGAAATTTCCCGTCAAGAGCACGATGAATTCGCGATGTGAGAACAAGAGACGGAGATTGCGCACGGGTAGGCCAAAGATAGTCATAGGCGGGCACGATCGGAAACTGGCGCCTTTTACTCGCCTCCTTTTATTCGCCTTCTTTTACTCGCCATTAAGCCGGGTTTATCGTGATGTCAGGCCCCGATTATCGGTAGCTAGGGAAATCTCCGGCCAGGTCGGCCCGGAGAGTCATGGTCAGGCAATTCGATGCGCTGCCCGAGGGGATTGATGAGCGCGCCGTTGACCGGAAAGGAGATTGTGGGTAGCCTCGCTGCCCGTTGGGAAATGATCCTGGTTCGTTCCGCCCGAATCCCTGCACGGCCTGGTTCCGCAATCGCCAAGGGGGAAGCGCTTCCTTTGAGGACCAAGGTGGTGATCGATCGGGAGGGAACATCAAGAGTCAGGAGCTTGTTCCGGAGGGGAATATCCGGTAGCGCGGCCAGATCCTGATTGATGGATGTGCGGTAGGCCTGCGCCGTGGGCGGCAGATAGGAAAAGCGGCCCAGGTCGAAAGCATAGCTGGAGTCGCTCGTACTGGCGTTCACGGCGACCAGCACCAAGGACCCGGAGGCTGGGACCAGGGCGGCCAGGGTAGTCGGGTGGTCGCTGGCGATCAAGGTGGAACCGGGCCGGATGAATCGGGAGAATTGCGCGTAGGCGAACCCCTTCTTGTTCATCCGCGCGGTCTGGCTGGAGCGGGCGGCATCAATGACTCCCCAAATACCGCCGCCGGCGATTTGCCAATCGACCCAGGCTTCGGCGCGCATTTCCCGCAGGTCCCGGAGAATGAGGCTCGCGGACCAGATGGCCACGTCGAATTGGTTGCCGCCCGGCCAGTTCAAGGGGCCTGCCTCGGATTGCCAAAGTTTCTTGCGTTTGCTCTTGGCAATGCCGGCCAGGTTCCGGCGATCCGCATCCGTCCCGGAATAGGAATGGGTGTTGAACTGGGAGATGTAGGAAAGGGTAAGCGAATCGTAGCTATTGGCGTTGCCCACCATTTCATTGATGGAATTGGCGTCGGCGGCGCTGATCGATGTGAGGGTGAGCCCTTGCTCCTTGAGCTTGCCGCCCACCTCCCGGATCATGCGGGGCTGGGTCGCGCGCGCGAACATGCATCCTTCCTGGACGTTGTTTTCCTTCCACCAATCGGAGTTGGGCTCGTTGAACGGCGTCAGGGTGCGGAAAACGACGCTGTCGGTTTCCTGAAGGTGTTTCGCCACGGTGACCAGGTATTCCGCGAACTCGTCATAGTAATCTTCCTTTAGGTTGTTGGAGCCGTCGGTATTGCCGGAGGCGCAGCCGCTCTTGGTCATCCACCAAGGCGGAGAGTTCGAGAAGGCTTCCCAAATCGGATCACGGGTTTTACGCCGCAGAAAGGCCATGGTCCTGCGCTGGCCTGCGTCCGCATTCCAGTCATAGGCCCCGGCTTCCGTGGGCTTCCATCCGGGCACATCGGCGTCCGCGCGCAGGTGGTTGTGGCCGGGTTGTTCGCCGCCTCCGATATTGTAGCGGAAAATGGTCATACCCAGCCCCCGTGCGGTGTCCGCTACCAGGGTGGTAAGTGCGTCCAGGCCTTCGTCCCGCCAGGCGCCCAGGTCATGGGCCCACCAGCACAGGCTGGTACCCCATCCTTCGAAAGTCTGGTGGGCTTCTTCGGGGTTCACCTGGACCCGGGTCTGACCATACCCGGTGAGGCAGAAGAAAAACAGGATTCCCGCCGCTATCCGTGAAGCAGGCCGGGAAAGGATTTTTTGCGAAAGGATTCCCATGGAACACGCCCCGCGCATCTCCGGGAAAAATCCCGGAGATGAAACCGGTTATCGGTTAGTCGGGCCCAATCCACAGGGGCCGGAAGGGGTGCGCCAAACTTCAGAGCGCCAGATTGATTACGCGAGTGCTGGAATAATCTCCGGCTTTGAAGACGGCCAGATAAATTCCTGCGTCCGCCTTCATCTCCCCGCGGCCCAAGGAATGGGATCCCGCGGCCTGCTGCTGGCCGAGGATATCCGAGCGCAAGCTCCCGTCGAGGTTATAAAGCTTCAAGGAAACGAATTCCGGCTTGGTCAGGGAGTAGGAGATCATTCCCGCGCTCGATACCTGGAAGTTGAAAGCGTTCTTACTCACGTCATTGATTTTGATCATCCCGCCGGGGTTCGCCACCTCGGGCGAATTCCAGAGTTGTTGCAGCAGGGTTGTTTTCCTGGTGTCGAGGGCAGTCCAGGTGCCCCAGCCGGGAGTATTGGAAACGGGGTCGAAGGGAGTGGTGAAGATACCGTAGGTATCCGCGGATTCCGGGTTGATGGACCAGTAGAATGAATCCTGGATGCCCTCTCTCATCAGGTAATCAATGAATGCCTTCTGCCACTTTTCATCGGACTTGCGGTCGGTAAGGTAGCTGTACAGTTCCCTCGTATGGGCGCTGGTCTTGTCCGGCCAATCCATGTTCCCGCCGAATTCGCCGATAGCGATGGCATAGCCCTGGGCCTTCAAATACCCGAAATGCTCATGCCACCCTGCATCAAGCCTCCCCTGAGTGATCACGATTTGGCACTTCTTTTCGGCAAAGCCATCCCCCTCGACGCCTGCGCATTGAGGTTGGGCAGGATCGGTGAACATCGTCTGCTGAAATACCGCCGGTCCGTAGGTATGGGGTGAAAAAACCAGCTTGTTTTTCGGGATGGAGATCGGTTGGGCGCCCGCTTCAAACAGATTCTCTCCCCAGTTGGGATTCGAGGCCAGGCTTCCATGAGGAGTGGGGTTTTTGGTGTCCGGAGTGCCATCCTGGGATCCGTTGGAACCGCCGATTCCCTGAACATAGAGCAGTATGTTGGGATTAACCGGGCTGATGGCCGCATAGGCCTGTTCGACCAGGGACTTCCACTCGGTCCAGCTGTAGTCCCAAGGCTCATTGAAGACGTCGATGCCCATGATGTTGTCAACGCCGATTTCGGCGCCCAGGCCGGCCAGTTTCTTCAGATCGGCTAACCACTTAGAGGTATTGTATGCGCTGATGTGCTTGACCGTACCGGGGTTTCCGGTCTCGGAACAGGAATATTCCTCCCGCTTGTAGTCATACGATTGCCGGGTGTTGTCGACATATGGGGGACGGCCATCCAGCCGACCCTTCCTCCAACCCACATAATTGGAACAGGTGTGCATATCCAGCAGGACGAAAAGGCCGGCCGCGGAGCATGCCTTAACGGTTTCCTTGAGGGCACTGAACGCACCTTGAATTCGCACGGATTCGGCGTTCTTCAGATTCGGATTCAGGCCTTGGGGGTCGTTGTCCGTGAGGGTTTGGGGGGCCACGGGTATGCGAACGCTGTTGAAACCCAGATTCTTAATCTCGAGGGCGTCCTTCGCGAGCGATCGGCCGCTTTCGCTCCAGGACATGCTGCCAATGTACATTTCCATTGGAGCTCCGCTCGGATTGGTCGGATCCGCCGAAGGTTCATGTCTGCCTTCAAGTCCGAACCAGGAACCGCCCTTGACGCGGAACTTCTCCCCATTAAGGGTGATGTTGCCTTTGGCATCCACCGACCATACATTCGCGGCTTGGACCGCGGTACACACCATAAGCGATAAGGATGCCACCAGCAAAGCCGCGCAGTTGCCTTTTATTCTGCTTTTCATCAACACAACTCCAGGTTTGAATCTGACATGCACGCAAATTTAGCCCACAGTATCCTTGGTGATTCGAAACCTTCGGAAGGTTCTAATTATTTGCGCTATTCGGTAAGTTTTTCGGGAAGGGGGATAATTTTCGGGTAGGTAGATTAGTAAAAGCGGCCTTTTGTTTTCAGAAATACTGGAGGTTTTTTAGGATCCTTGAGGATGTTACCGGCCTCCTAACTAAACCTTGCGGTTGAGCCCTTGATCCAATGCCACGGAAGCGCTGAGGATCAATCCCAGAATCACCTTCTGCATGGTGGATGGTATGCCCACCTGCTCCATTCCGTTGAGGATGCTCGCCATCAACAAGGCCCCCAGCAGCGACATCCATACGTTTCCGGAGCCTCCCCGCAAACTGGTGCCTCCGATGACACAGGCGGCTATGGCGTAGAGCTCCTGGTAATCTCCGATGTCCGCGGCACCCGCCATAAGCTGGGAGGTGGCCACCAGTCCGGCCAGCCATGTCAGCAACGCCATCAGCACAAAAGCGCCCATGGTGTGGAAGTTGATGGAGATGCCCGAGTACAGCGCCGCCTCGCGGTTGCTGCCCATGGCGAATACATGCCGTCCGAAGCGGGTGCGCACCGCCAAGCCATGGCAAAGGGTCGCGG
>JBDSIO010000345.1:0-7653 GCA_039917895.1 Fibrobacteria bacterium
TAGTACTTGATGTTGTCGCGCACGGCCTTGGCGCCTTCGGCGGTGAAGGTGGCGGCCGCGGCCTTTTGGATGGGATAACTGACGCCGTTGAACTTGGTGGTCTGGCGGCGGTTCCACAGGGCGTGCAAGGGAACCAGGTCCCCTTTGGCATTGCGGGCCTGAATGTCCTTGGGCACCACCGTGTAGGCGCAACGCGTACCCGTGAATCCGGCTGTTTTTGACAGGGAACGGAACTCTATGGCGACCTCACGCGCGCCGGGTATCTCGTAAATCGAATGCAGCAGGCCGGGTTCCGTGATGAAGGCTTCGTACGCCGCGTCGAATAGGATGACGGCTTCGTTGGCCTTGGCGTATCTTACCCACTTCTCCAGCGAGGGGCGGGACATGACCGCGCCGGTGGGATTGTTGGGCGAGCATAGATAGATCAAATCGACTTTTCCCGGGCCGCCTGACGCCGCCTTCGGCAGTTCGGGATCGAATCCATTCTCGGACGTGGTCGGCATGTATACCAACTTGCCGTAGCGTCCATTTTCGGATTCGCCGGTGCGGCCCGCCATCACGTTGGTATCGACATAGACGGGGTAAACAGGATCCGTTACAGCGATCACATTATCAAGGTCGAAGATTTCCTGGATGTTGGCGCAATCGCACTTGGAGCCGTCGGACACGAAAACCTCGTCGGCAGCCACGTCCGCGCCCTGGGATTTGAAATCGGCCGCGATGGCCTGCAATAGAAAATCGTATCCTTGCTCGGGCCCGTATCCCTTGAAGGATTCGGCCTTGCCCATTTCGTCGACGGCCTTGTGCATGGCTTCGAGGATGGGCGCGGGGAGCGGAAGCACCACGTCTCCGATGCCGAGTCGGATGATTTTCGCGTTTGGGTTTTCAGCGGCGAAGGCGCGTACGCGCTTGCCGATTTCCGGGAACAGGTATCCGGCTTGGAGCTTTTGGTAGTTGGAATTGATCTTAGCCATGGCTTTGGAAATCCCCAGTGGGTAGAATTTTTATTATCAAGGTGGGAAAATTAACAAAATTCCGCCCCTGGCCGGAACCGACTTCCATCACCGGTCGCTGGGAATGAAGCTCCTAAGATGGCGATATCCGATGCAGTACCGCGCCTCGGCGTTCCCGGTCAACCCTTTGTCATTTCTTTTGATACGCCGCACCCGACCGCGATGTCATTAATAATGCCAATAGCCGGGTTCGGGCCTGAAAGAATAACCGTCGAAGGTTTGGATGTTCTACAAAACCAATCCATAAATATTGAGAAAATTGATGTTTTCCAAAACCGGAAAACGTAATATATAGGGGAAGGGGAACCCACCCATGGCCAGCGATGATAAGGATTTCCAGTCGATCATAAATGAAAACCGCGCGAAGAAGAGCGCGACCTCATGGCAGGGAACCTGCCTCGAATACCTGGAGAAGGTGAAGGCGAATCCCGCCATCGCCATGTCCGCGCCCTCACGGCTTTACAACATGATCATCGGTCAAGGCACCAGCCCCACCACCGAGAAGGTCCTCTCACCGGGTTACGAGGATTTGGTTCGATACAATTTTTTCGATGATCAAATCTTCGGCGTGGATGAATCCATTCACGATGTCGTCAAGTTCCTGCACGCCGGCGCCCGCCGCACCGAAACGGGAAAACGCATCCTCATGCTCGTCGGCCCGGTTTCTTCAGGCAAGTCCTCGATTTCGAGCCTGCTCAAGAAACGGCTCGAGGAATTCTCCACCACCCAGCCGCTCTTCGCAATCGACGGTTGCCCCATGTCGGAGGATCCGCTCCACCTCATCCCGCGCCACGACCGCGCCAAGTGGGAGGAGATCATTCCAGGCGTGAAGATCGAAGGCGACCTGTGCCCGATCTGCCGGCACCGCCTGCTGAACAACGCCGAGTTCCGGGATGACAAGGGCAACATCCTCTGGGAGAAGGTCAAGGTCAAGCAGGTCACGCTTTCCGAGCGCGCCCGCCGCGGCATCGGCACCTTCCAGCCCAGCGATCCCAAGAACCAGGACATTTCCGAATTGATCGGCCATGTCGACTTCTCCAAGATCACGGAGTACGGCGAAACGGACCCGCGCGCTTACAGCCTCGACGGCGAGCTGGAGATCAGCAATCGCGGCCTCATCGAATACATCGAGATCCTCAAATGCGACATCAAATTCCATTACGTGCTGATCACGGTCGCGCAGGAGCAATTGATCAAGGTTCCGGGTTTCCCCCAAATCTACACCGATCTGGTCATCCTCTCGCACACGAACCAGACCGAGTTCGACAAGTTCAAGTCCAACAAGGAGAACGAAGCGCTCCACGATCGCATGTACCCCATCTACGTGCCCTACAACCTGCGCGTAGACGATGAAGTGCGCATCTATAAGAAAATGATCAACAGTTCCCAGTTCTCCCACATCGATCTCGCTCCCTTCACGCTCGAGGTGGCCGCCATGTTCGCCGTGCTTACCCGCCTGACCGAGTCCTCGTTGTGCCCGGATCTGATCAAGAAAATGCGTTACTACAATGGCGAATCCGTTATGGAGCAGGAAAAGGATCCCGTGGATCTCAAGGCGCTGCGGCAAGAAGGAAAGAAGAAGGGTGAAGGCATGTTCGGCATCTCGCCGCGCTTCGTGGTGAACGCCATCAACGTGGCCCTGTCCGAAAAGGAAAAAGAGGGAAGCGTCATGCCGCTGGACGTCATCCGTTCCCTGCGCAACAACTTCGGCCACCATATCGGCTTCTCCGAGGAAGAGGCGGAGCGTTACCTGCGCCTTCTGATGGCGGACAAAGGCAGCGTCAACGGCGAATACCGCGAGGTGGCCAAGAAGGAGGTAAACCGCGCTTTCCTGTTCGCCTATGAGGATCAGGCCCAATCCCTGTTCGACAACTACATAAAGAATACGACATCCTTCTGCCTCAAGAAGAAGATGACGGATCCGGTCACCGGCGAGCCCTTGGAAGCGGACGAGAAACTGATGCGCAGCATCGAAGAAATGATCGGCGTTTCCGAGAACGCCAAACGCGAGTTCCGCCAGGGCATCTTCGTCTTCAAATCCGACGCCATGGACCAGGGCAAGCCCTTCGACTTCAAATCCTACCAGCCTCTCAACGAAGCCATCGAGAAGAAGCTGATGTCGGATTTGAAGAACGTGGTCAGTCTCACTATCGCGGATCCCAACAAGAAGGACCCGAAGACGATGAAGCGCCGCGATGACGCGATCGAAGCGCTGAAATCGAAGGGGTATTCGGAACGCAATGCGGAAAGATTGCTGCAGTTCGTGGGAGAAGTGCTGCGGAAGGAAGAGTAGACAGGTAAATCGTCCGATAGATTTCAAAATGCAAAGTTCAAAGTTCAAAGTGCAAAATGGAAGAAAATGCAAAGCCTGTTCCGATTTTGGTGGCGGGGCGCACTTCTCCTAAAATTTTCAATTTTCATTTTTCATTTTGCACTTTGACTTCTCCCCCAAATATCCATTCCAACGTTTTGACCCTAGAGGGGGCTTCATGACAGTACGCCAAATGGATTGGGATTTCTCCAAGCGCGGCCAGGAGGACGTGGCGCGCCACCAGAAGAAAATCAAGGACAGTATCCGCGAGAACATCGCGGACGTGATTTCCGAAGAGAGCATCATCTCCCGCAAGAAGGGCCAAACGGTCAAGATCCCCATCCGGGGCATCAAAAGCTACCAGTTCATCTATGGCAAGCGCAAGGGCGGTGAGGGCGGGGGAGGCTACGGCCTGGGCCATGGCAAAAAGGACAAAGGCGATGTGATCGGGCGCCGGCCGGCTCCCAACGGCGAAGGCCAAGGGCCCGGCAAGGGGGGTAAACCCGCCGACGCCGCGGGCGAAGATTACATGGAGACCGAGGTAGACATCGAGGAATTGATCCAGATGATGATGGACGATCTGCAACTGCCGGATTTGCGGCGCAAGGAGATCGCCGAGACCTTGGTGCCGTCCGGCTGGAGCTTCGAAGAGGTCGAGAAGCACGGCCTCAAGCCCAACCTGGACAAGAAGCGGAGTTTCCGCAATGCCCTGAAACGCTCGGCCGATTCCGTCTCCAAGCTGTCGGAAAAGACCGGCAAGCCCATGGACATCTGCCAAAAGGCCCTTAACAAGTTCAAAGGGGACTACCAGAAGGCCCTGGAACTGCTGCAGCGGGAGAATCCCGAGGCTGAGCTTGAAGACGAAGAAGACAAGCTGAAGCCTTACATCCAGCATGGCGACCTGCGCTATCGGGTGCCCAAGGAGAACGTCGAGTCCCACAGCAACGCAGTCATCCTGGCGATGATGGACGTGTCGGGCTCCATGTCCACGACCAAGAAATACCTGGCGCGCTCGTTTTTTTTCTGGATGGTCGAATTCCTCAAGCACAAGTACCGGAACGTCGAAATCCGCTTCATCGCCCACACTTCCGAAGCCAAGCTGGTGGACGAGGAAGAGTTCTTCCACAAGGGTGAATCCGGCGGCACCACCTGCGCTTCGGCTTATGATCTGGCCTGCCAGTTGATCGACACGGACTATCCCCCCGCCAAATGGAACATCTACGCATTCCATTTCTCCGACGGCGAGGACTGGGATCCGGCCAAGACCATGGTCAGCGTCAAGCGGCTGCTGGAAAGGAATCCCAACATGGTCGGTTACGGGGAAATCCGCACCGAGGTGGCATACGGCCAGCAGCTGATGCGCAATTTCGAGGAATCGTTCAGCCTGGAGCGCTATACCTCCTACCGCGATTCCGACTTCGAGTATTACCTGGGGCAACGGGCCGAAATGCCCCTCGCCGGGGTCATTCTGAAGAATAAGGGACACGTGTATCCCGCTCTCAAGGTGTTCTTCTCTAAGGAAAAGAAGGTATGAGCGACAGCAGGGAAAAGGACGAGATCAAGCGGCTGGTCAGGGCCGACAGCCACATACAGAAGATCGTAGGCGAGTACGGCCTGGACTGTTTTCCGCAGGAATTCGACGTGATCCCGGCGCAGAAGATGCTGGAAATAATGTCTTATAATCTGCCGGTTAACTATTCCCATTGGTCGTTCGGCCGCGATTACGAGAAGCAGCGCACCCAGTACGAGTACAGCGGGGGCATCCCTTACGAGGTGGTGCTGAATTCCAATCCTTCGCGCGCCTTCTTGATGAAGACCAATCCGTACCCGATCCAGGTGTTGGTGATGGCCCACGTATACGGACATAACGACTTCATGAAGAACAATATCTATTTCGGCCGCACCCGCCGAGACATGCTCACTTCGGCCAGCGAATCCGCCGGGCGCCTGCGCAAGTACGAAGAGGATTACGGTATCGACGAGGTGGAACGCCTGATTGACGCCGCCCAGGCCATCCAGATGCACATCGAGGCGGATCTTTTCCAGGAAAGCGCCATCGAACCGGAGAGCTCCGAGCCCAAGCGCCGTCCGCCCAAGGTGGGCACCCCTTTCGGCGATCTTTTCGACTTCGACGGCCAGTTGAACGTCAAGTCCTTCGAGGAGAAGCGCGAAGAAGCCCGCAAGCTCAAGAAGAAGATTCCGGCCGAACCCGATCCGGACATGATGGGCTTCATCATGCGCCATTCCCCGCGCGGTTTCGAGGAATGGGAGTTGGACGTGCTAAGCGTAATCCGGGATCAATCGATATATTTCATGCCCCAGCGGAAGACCAAGGTCATGAACGAAGGCTGGGCCTCCTTCTGGCATATGCGCCTGATGTCCAGGCTGTTCCAGGACGGCTTCCTGACCCCGGAAGAGCACGGCTTCTACAACCTGTACAATGCCCGCGTGCTTGCCAGCAATCCCTTCGGGCTCAACCCCTACCTGCTCGGCATCAAGACCTTTCTGAACATCGAGAAGCGCTACAATGCCGGCCAATTCGGACCGGAGTGGGAGCGCAGCGAGTCGCCGGACAAATGGAAAATGGATCTGAACATGGGCAAGGGCATGGAGAAGGTCTTCGAGGTTCGCCGCACGCATATGGACTGGTTCTTCCTGGACGAGTTCATGAACCACGAGGTCGTCGAGGATTCCGAACTCTACATCTTCGGGTCCAAGCAGCAAGGCAATGTCGAGGAGTTCACGGTTGAGGAGAAGAACTGGTCCACCATCAAGGATCTGATCGTCCGCTCTTTCGCTCACTCCGGCGTGCCCCTGATCAAGGTGACTGACGGCGATTACGGCGGCAAGCGCGAACTCTTCCTGAAGCATTTTTATGACGGTCTCACGCTGGAAGAGGAATACGCGCGCCAGACCCTGCGCCATGTCCACACCCTGTGGGACCGCCCTGTGCATCTGGAAACCGTGGAGGCGGAAGGCAATTCGGAAACGAGCATCCAACTGACCTATGACGGGAAGGGATTCTCGAAGGTAAATCTAGGGACGTACGTGGCGCAGTAGGAAGCATCCCCAAGCGCCTCCGCGTCAAATTCCACCTTCCACCCCCGATCGTTTATTTAAGGCCTCATAGAAGCGGCCGCGACTGCCCCGCCATTAGCCCCAGCCGCCCATCCCTTCACACCGCTTTTATTATCTTTCCCCGGCATGGAAAGACAGCCCAAACCCGAGTTCTTCCACATCCTCAGGACCCAGCAATTCGACCGGGCGATCCTGGATGAACTTTGCGAACTGACCACGGCTATCCGTAAATTCGCCAAGACCAAGGAAGGTTTGCTGTACTTGCGGGGCCTATTGGCGCATAAACGGGCTATGCTGTACTTCACCCAGCCTTCCACCCGCACCTTCCTATCCTTCAATAACGCCTGCCAGATCCTGGGCATCCAGACCAGCGAGATCCGCGACTCCTCCACATCCTCGGAAGTGAAAGGCGAGAGCCTGCTGGACAGTTTGCGGACCTTCAGTTCCTACGTCGACGTGGTGGTGATGCGAACCAAGGAAGAGGGGCTGGCTGAGAATGCCGCCGCCCTGTTCGATCAGATCCAGCGGCGCGTTCCCATCATCAACGCAGGCAGCGGCAAGGATCAGCATCCGACCCAAGCCCTGTTGGACATCTATACCCTCGAACGCAGCTTCAAGGAGATCGGAGGCATCGACGGCAAGACCATCGCCATGATGGGCGATCTCAAGCGCGGCCGCACCGTGCGTTCGCTCTGCTATCTGATGAAGAATTACCGCAACGTGCACCTGATCTTCATCGCTCCCGATGATTTCGCGATGGGCGAGGACATCAAGAAAAGCCTGCAGTCCCATGGCGTACGATTCACGGAGACCAAGGACCTGAAGTCGGTGCTGCCCCAGCTGGATGCCATCTACATCACGCGCATCCAGGACGAGCACGACAAGGACGGCGAATCCGGAAAGGTGGACATTACTCCCTACAAACTAAACGTTGAGCATCTGAAGCACATGAAGCCGCACTCCGTCATCATGCATCCGCTTCCGCGCCGCGACGAGATCCATCCCGACGTGGATCAGGATCCCCGGGCCAAATACTGGCGCCAGGAGCGCAATGGCATGTGGATGCGCGTCGCCATCTTTGTGAAGCTTTTCAAAGTCGACCACCTCGTCATGCATGGTCATCTATTGGATTAGCGAGGACGGGCGAGTAAAGGCGACGAGCCCAATCAGGCTGGCCGCACTCCTTGAGTCCGATTGCGGCAATCTCCCCGGCCCCCCTACTTTTCCTATTCGATGCTCAAAACCTGAGCG
>JBDSIO010000346.1:0-22239 GCA_039917895.1 Fibrobacteria bacterium
TGGGATGCAAGGATTCGAACCTCGATAACCAGATCCAGAATCTGGAGTCCTGCCATTGGACGACATCCCAACGTGCCCAAAAGAGTAAAAATCTTTATGGGACAGGTCAATGATCCCGGTCTTATCAAGGTCAATACTTGTCGAGAGGGAGTTGAGTTGTGGCTTTCTTGGATGGAAAGGATGGACAATAATTCAAGGCCTCAAATGGCAAAAATTTATCCAACGATTGTTAAAGATTTTCGTAGAAATACCGAGTAGTTTAATGAAGGGTCGTCCCTTCGAGTAGTAACCCTGGGGTGGCTGAAGTCTTACAACTGGAGCCCCGCCCGCACTCGAAGAAAACAGCCTGGAGATGAAGGAGTGGGTGAAAAATGAAGCACGCCTCGCGTCACGAAGCCATCAAAGATAAGATCCCTTTTTTGAAGGGACGTCCCGACAGGGACTTCCCGATCACGAAGGATGATCTCATTAATCTCCAGATCGCCTTAGAGATCCATCGGGATGTGTCCTCTTTCTGGAGTGACAAGCATATCTTCAAGTAGTTCCAGGGCATTTTAGCGTTGCCGCCGGGCGGCGCCACGGGTTACCAATCCGACCTCTTTCCAGTCCCGGCAATCTTTACCAGATTTACTGCCGGGCTATAGCCGGTGGAAATCACCTTCGCTCCGGGCCCGTTTAAGAGGCCCCTCCAATCGCCACAGCTCCAGCAAACGTCATCACAATGCCCGAAGTCCAGGAGATAACCGGACTTAAGGCCCGTTTTGTGTTCCTGCGTCCCTACCTGGCGCGGCAAAAAGGCGCAATCCTGGCGGGGTGGATTTTCGTGCTGATCTCGACGGCTTTGGACCAGGTCTCCCCCTGGATGGTGAAGGTGATCCTGGATGCACTGCAGGCAGGCAAGGATTTTCCCGCAGTGCTCTGGCCTTTGGCCGCCATTCTCGGATGCACCCTGGTCAGCGGACTGCTGCTTTATTTCCAACGCTTATGGGTGATCCGCGGTTCCCGCGTGATTGAATACGAGTTGCGCCGGGATCTGTTCGTCGGTCTCATGCTCCAGCCCAAACGCTTTTTCGATCGCCAGTCCATCGGCGACATCATGTCCCGCGGGACCAATGATCTGGATCGAATCCGGGATATCGCCGGACCCGTCATTTTGCACCTGGCGCGAATGGGCTGCCTGCTGGTGTATACGACCTTTTGCCTATGGAAGCTCGACTTCCGGTTGATGCTGCTGGGCCTGTTGCCTTCCTTGATGATGCCCTTGCTCGCCAACCATTTTCTGAAACGCATGTACAGTCTGTTCGGCGGCATTCAGAAGAACCTGTCTTCTCTGAATTCATTCCTACAGGACACCATCTCCGGAATCCAGGTGGTCAAGGCCTACGGGAAACAGGAGGAGTTCTCGGCAAAGCTTTCCAGCACATCCCGGGAGCTTCGTGACTCTTCGCTCAAGGTGGCCTATTCCAATTCCATCATCTGGCCCGCGATCGGCGCCTTGGGCGCCATCGGCCTGGTGCTGGTCGCATGGGTCGGCGGCAAAATGGTAATCCGCGATCAAATCAGTTTGGGCACCCTTTCGGCGGCCATCCTTTACATCCTGCGGCTCCAATTCCCGCTAGTGGGATTGGGATGGGTCGCGAGCATGATTCAGCGCGCGAATGTTTCCATCGACCGGCTCGCCGCCTTGCGTAAATCCTTTCTGGTTGAACCGCCTTCGCAGAATGCTGCCGAAAACGCGCAGGCCTCCCCTGCCCCGGAGGCAATGCCAGGCAAGGACGGTCGGGTATTACAGGGACTGCAATTGCGCAATCTGTTCTTTGCCTATGATGCGCCCATCGCGGCGAAATCCGTTAAACCCGGGTCCGGGGGCGAGTCCAGGGTTCCACCCGTGGGCAAGGGTGCGGGATCGGCTTCGGAAAAAAACGGCGCTGTTCCATCCATTCCGGTCGAGGTGCCGGTTCTGACGGGCATCAGCCTCGACATACCCGCGGGATCCACCTTGGGCATCGTAGGCCCGACCGGCAGCGGCAAGACCACCTTGATGCAGGTTCTATGCGGCATCTACCCTCCCCCACCCGGAACGCTTACGCTGAACGGCATCCCCCGCGAGACCATAGGCGATGAAGAATGGATCCGCTTTTTCACCTACGCTCCCCAGGACGGGTTCCTGTTCTCGACCAGCATCCGCAGCAACATCGAGATGGGCCGCGGTCCTGAATCGTCGCATACCATGGAAGATGCGGCGGAGTGGTCCGCGCTGTCCCGCGATCTCGGCCAGTTCCCCCAAGGATACGAATCCATGTTGGGCGAGAAGGGCATCAACCTGAGCGGCGGCCAACGCCAGCGCGTGGGCCTGGCACGGGCGCTGCTGGCAAATTCCGCGGTGCTGGGCCTGGACGATACTCTTTCGGCCTTGGATACCGAGACCGAAACCCTGGTGTTGGAACAGTTGCGCCGTCGCTTCGAAGGCCGTACGGTGCTGATCGTTTCCCATCGCTACTCGGCCGTGATGGGCTGCGACAACATTATCTTCCTGGCGGACGGGAAAATCCTGGAGCAAGGCACGCACGCGGAATTACTCAGGTTGGGCGGGGCCTACGCCGCCGTGTGGGAAAAACAGCGGCTCAGCTCCGCGTTGGAATTGGACTGACCCGGCAGGTCGGGCGGATTAAAAGGGTAATAGGCGAATCATGGCGACGCGGAAAGAATACCTGAGCGAGGACAAGGTGGCACGGTTCCTGGACCGGAACCTGTGGCTGCGCCTGATTTCTTTGGCGAAGGGCCATAAAGTCACGGCTGTCACCGCCTTCGCCTTGCTGATCCTTTCGGAAATCCTTCCCGTGCTGCAGCCCCGGATCCTCAAAGGCATGATCGACGGGCCCATCAAGGACAAGCACATCGAGGGCATCACCCCTTTCATGATCGCCTTCGTGGCCCTGGTGCTGATGTCCGGGGCTTTGGAATACTTCCGGGCCGTGGCCAGCCAGAAGCTCGGGTTGTCCATCATCCATGAATTGCGGGTGCAGATCTTCTCACGACTGCAAGGTTTCAGCATGGACTTTTTCCACCGCACCCCGGTGGGGCGGCTCATGACACGCTTGGGCAACGACATTGATTCCCTGAGCAGCATGTTCACCGAAGGCCTGATCGAACTGCTCGGAGCCGTTTTGATGATCCTGTTCGCCGTCGGCTTCATGTTCTTTCTGGATTGGAAGCTGGCGCTCGCCTCGCTGGCGGTGCTGCCGCTGATGATCCTGACCACGTCGATATTCCGTGAGAAGGTGCGCAAGAACAACACCGTGATCCGGGCCTTGTTGGCCGAGCTGAATTCCGTCATGCAGGAAAGCCTGGCCGGCATCCACATCGTGCGCATCTTCGGAAAGGTCGCGGAGCAGATCCGCAAGTTCGACGAGATCAACCGCACCACCCGCACCGAGTGGTTCAAGAACGTCCGCTATTACTCCGTTTTTTTTCCCGTCATCAACGGGCTTACGGAAATCTCCCTGGCTTTTCTGTATTTCGCCGGCGCCTACTTCTTTTTCCGCCATTCGGTTTCCCTGGGTACCCTGGTCGCTTTCTCCTGGTATACGGGATTGTTCTTCCGGCCCTTGCGCGAACTGAGCGATAAAATCACGGCTTTGCAAAGCGCCCTGGCCGCGGCCGAACGGGTCTTCACCCTCTTCGATACCCGGGCCGCCCTGCCCGCGGGTACGCGCACGGAAATGGCCGGGCGACCGGAAATTACTTTCGAGAATGTCACCTTCGCGTACGAACCGGGCAAAACCGTCCTGAGCGAGGTGTCATTTACCGTCAAAGCGGGAGAATCCGTGGCCATCGTGGGAGCTACCGGTAGCGGCAAGAGCACCACGATTTCCCTGTGCAACAAGTTCTATCTGCCCGGTTCCGGACGCATTCTGATCGGCGGGCATCCCATCGAAGACTACGCCGGGGAAACCCTGCGCAAGCATATCGGTTTGATTTCCCAGGACGTCTATCTGTTTTCCGAGTCGATCGCCTTCAACGTGGCCCTCTCCCCGGATTTCGACCTGGCCAGGGTCGAAGAGGTGTGCCGATACGTGAACGCGCACGATTTCATCCAGAAAATGCCGGATGCCTATGGAACCAAGCTTAAGGAACGCGGGGAAAACCTGTCCGCCGGCCAGCGCCAGCTTCTGGCTTTCGCTCGGGCGCTTTACCATAAACCCCGCATTCTGCTTTTGGATGAAGCCACCTCATCGGTGGATACGTCTACGGAAACCCTGGTCCAGGCGGCCTTGGATAAAATCCTGCGGGACATGACCTCCATGGTCGTGGCGCATCGACTCTCCACAATTCAGAAAGCCTCCAAAATCCTGGTGATGCATAAGGGGCGCATTCGCGAGGAAGGCACCCACCAGGAGTTAATAAGGCAGGGAGGCATTTATCACAAGCTTTACCAATTGCAAAATTTCGATGGAAAAGCGGAACCATCACTTGAAGACTTGCGAGCATCCCAAATAAGGTCCGTCCTCTAATTATTCACTGCAAACCTTCATCCCATTCCCAGGGTACCCGTTTTAGGTAAAAGTAAGGCGTAAGTATACACAATAGGACTATGATGTGTATGTTGCGGATGTTCTGGAAAATTTTTGGCCTAATTCTTGATAATTCGACCAAATTTCCTATACTTCCAGCCAGAGAGTTGTCCGAGCGGTTTAAGGTACATGCTTGGAAAGCATGTTGGCCCTAACAGGCCACGGGGGTTCGAATCCCCCACTCTCTGCCATTTTCATAAAGCCCATGAACCGGGTGAGTTAGGAGCTACGATGTCGAAGAACCAGCACCTTTCCTTGGAAACCTGCTACAATAAGGACATCTCGCCCTTTAAATCCGTGATCATGTCCTCTCAGGAAGCCCGCTTTATCAATGAACAGGCTAACCTCGGATTCATCAAACTCGCGGAAAAGCCGACCACGATCGCCATTCAGAAGTTCAAGGACGGCAAGCTCGAAATCATCAAGGAAAGCGACGCCACCCAGGCCTAATTGCCGCCTGGCGGCGCTTATGCCATGGCAGGGGGCGGCGACTCCCGAAGATCCAAACGGAAGCGCCCAAACGCTTCCGTTTTTTATTCCGGAGCGCTCTCACCACCCTTAGCATTTACGGCATTTACGTGCTAGTTTGCCTTCTCGATTCCGTATACTTTAGCCGACACTTTGGCCGACGCTTTGGCCGATTCGACCAATTCTTACTTCCAGGGGTTTGGGCATGGGACTGAAGGACAAAAATGTTCTGCTAGGCGTGACCGGGAGCATTTCCGCCTACAAGGCCTGCGACCTGGTGCAACGTCTCAAGGATGAGGGCGCCAATGTCCGCGTCATCATGACTCCCAGCGCCGTCAAACTGGTGCACCCCAATACTTTCGCCGCCCTGACCGCGCATCGCGTGGCGGTGGACGGTTGGTCCGGCGTCGAAGGCGGCGCCATGGATCATATAGATTTGGCCCGCTGGGCCGATATCTATTTGATTGCTCCCTGTACGGCCCACACCTTGGGCGAATTCGCGCAAGGGCTCACCGGTTCCCTGCTGTCCCTGGTCTATCTGGTCTATGCCGGCCACGCCTATATTGCCCCTGCCATGAATTCGGTGATGCTGGACGCGCCCGCCGTGCAACGCAACCTGAGCATCCTGAGGGCCAAGGGCGACATCATCCTTCCCACGGGAGAAGGCATCCTCGCGTGCGGCGAAGCCGGGTACGGAAAATTGTTGGACGTGGCCCACATTATCGCCTATCTGGCCTCCAGCCAGGCCTTGGGGCTGGGCTATCCGGCGCTCAAGGACAAGCGCGTGCTGATCAGCCTGGGGCACACCCAGGAGAAATGGGACGATGTGCGCTACCTGTCGAACCGCAGCAGCGGAAAGACCGGCCTGGCCTTGGCGCGCGCCTTTCTGCTCGCCGGCGCCGACGTGCATGTGGTGGCGGGCGTGACCGATGAGCCCGTGACCCCCGGCCCAGGGGTAACCCGCGTGTCAACCTCGGCCGAATTCCAGCGCGAGATGCTGGGCCGTCAGGCGGACGCAGAAATCATCATCATGGCGGCCGCCATCGCCGATTTCGTGCCGTCGCAAACCCATGCCGGCAAGCAGAAGGATTCGAAAGCCTTGGCGCGCCTTGATTTGCAACCGTTTCCGAACATCCTGCTGGAATTGGGCAAACGCAAAAGCCCGGGACAATTGCTGGTCGGGTTCGCCCTGGAAACGACCGAAGCTCTGGCTTTCGCCCGCAAGAAGATGGCTGAACGCAACTGTGATTTGATGGTGGTGAACAATCCCGTCGCCGATGCGACAGGCTTCGGCAAAGGCCGGGTGATGGCCGCCGTTTTGGGCCGCGGGGATGCGGGCTCCGAGCCGGTTCTGGCCGAATGGGACAAGGATCAATTGGCCAATACCATCGCTTCCCGGCTCCAGATCTTGCTCACATCGAACCCGGCGGCATGATGGCGACGGCGGAACTGATCCGGGCCTATCTGGACTGGCAATCGGAGATGGGCAGCGACGAAGTCATCCTCCCGCTACCGCTCGCGAGGCGTTCGGCCGCCCTCGCTACTTCCATTCCCGCTCCGTCCGGTATATCCACTATGGTGGGGCAAGTCGATGCCGGCCGCATGATCACGACAGTAGGCCCTAAGGTTGAGGTGGCCGAGAAAGACTTCCTTCCAGGTCAATCGTCGGGCGGTAAATCCCAGGTCGGATATCCAACCGCAATTCCAGGGTCCGGGGTGATCGCCCCGGCCGATCTGTTCGCCTCTTTGACCCAGGCTTTGAGCACATCCCCGGAATCCCGGACCGGCGAATCAGGTACTGGCGGAAACGCGCGGTCCACGGTGCGAGGTCCGGAGATTTTGAGCCTTCCGGCATTTGCCGACCTCGCGGCGCTTTGGGAGCACTTGGAACGGGAGTTGGAACAGGGCGCCAAGGACGCAAATAGCCTAGGGACGCGCATGGTCCGGGGCTTCGGACCGGTGAAATCGCTACTGGCCTTGGTCGGATTCGAGCCGGGCGAAGCCGACATGGCCGAAAGTCGCCCGTTCCAAGGGGAGCCGGGCGTCTTGCTGGAAAAAATGATGCGAGCCATCCGTTTGGATATCCGGGAGCTTTACCAGACCCAGCTCATCAAGGTCCGCGTGTCCGGAAAAGTCTGGAGCCGGCGCGAGTTGATTCGCCTCACTCCGCTTTTGCATGTGGAACTGCGCTTGGCCCAGGCTCCCATGGTTCTGTTGTTAGGCCAGGAATGCGCCCAAGCGGTGCTCAAGACCGGTAAAACACTGGACGAACTGCGACAGGAGACCCATCGCATGGAAGGCAGGGAATTCTTCGTGACCTATCATCCCGAGGAGTTGCTCCGCAAGGAAGAACTCAAGCGCAAGGCCTGGGAAGATCTGCAATGGCTGCAACGCCGCCTGGCGCAGGAGAATGGACTGGCCCGGCCATGAGCGAAACCGGATCCGATTTCCGCAAGGGTGGATTCCGCGGGGAGGGCCGTGGCAGGGGGGAAGGAGCGGAAAGCGGCGGGTTGCGTACGAGCGCTTTTCGGGTGCCGCCGCAAGCCATCGAGGTGGAAAAACACGTCATCGGCGCCCTGTTCCTCGACGCCGAGGCGCTGGGAGAGGCTTTGGAAATCCTCAAGCCCGAGGACTTCTACCTGGAGAAGCACCAGGTGATCTTCGAAGCCGTCGCGAGTCTGTTCGAAAAGAACTCGCCGGTCGACCTAATCACCATTTCCGAGAGCCTGAAAAAGGGTCAGAAGTTCGAGCTGGCGGGCGGCGATGCCTACCTCATGGAAATCTCCTCCGAGGTGGTGTCCTCGGCCAACGTGGTGCAGCACTGCGGAATTATCAAGGAAAAAGCGCTGCTGCGCAGCCTGATCGGTTCCGCCACCCGCATCCTGGAAAAGGCATACGACGGTTCCCAGGAACCCGGTGAGATCATGGATTCGGCCGAGGGCGAGATCTACGCCATCAGCGAGACCACGGTCAAGCAGGGCTTCGTCCCCATCAAGCGCATTCTGAGCGATACCTTCAAGCTGATCGAAAGTTATTCCAAGGGTGAAATCATCGGAGTTCCCACTGGGTTCAAGGATTTCGACAGTTTGACTTCGGGCTTCCAGAAGACCGATTTGATCATCCTGGCAGGGCGTCCCGCCATGGGCAAGACCGCCCTGGCCCTGTCCATGCTGGCCAATGCCGCCATCGACTACAAGAAGACAATCGCCTTCTTCTCCCTGGAAATGGGCCGCGAACAGCTGGTCCAGCGCATTTTGTGCCGTCAGGCCCAAGTGAACATGCATTTGCTTCGCACCGGACGCCTTCCCCAGCGGGATTTCCCCAGGCTGTCCATCGCCGTGGGTCCTATCAGCGAAGCCAAGGTGTATATCGATGACCATCCGTCCCTAAACATCCTGGAGTTGCGGGCCAAATGCCGGCGTCTAAAAGCGCAGCAGGGCCTGGACATGGTCATGGTGGATTACCTGCAACTGATGCAAGGCGCTGGGCGCCAGGAAAACCGCCAGCAGGAGATCTCCCAGATCTCACGCGGCCTCAAAGGCCTGGCCAAGGAACTGGAGATTCCGGTACTGGCGCTTTCTCAGCTCAGCCGCGCCGTGGAACAACGCGGCGGCGAAGGCGAACCCAAGCTCTCGGATTTGCGCGAGTCGGGCGCCATCGAACAAGACGCCGATTTGGTTATGTTCGTATACCGCGATGAGATATATAATAAGGAGGCCGAAAAGGGTAAGGCCAAGATCATCCTGGCAAAGCAGAGAAACGGTCCAACCGGAGAGGTGCCCCTGACGTTCGTTTCCGATTACGCTTCCTTCATGAGCTATTCCGGCCGGCCCCCGGAAGACGCCGGGTTCTGATGTCCCGCCCCACGCCCGCGGCCTGGACGGTCGTGCTGGATTCGGTCGGCGGCCACTTCCTGAGGCTGGTCAACCTGCTGTGGCAGTCCGTTGAAGGCAAGATCGCCCAGATCGGCGAAGTGATCCTGCTGCTCTTACGCATCTTCCGGCGCGGGCCATGGTTCTTCGTCAACCCGTCCCTGACGATCGAGCAATTCATCCGCATCGGGGTAGCTTCCCTGCCCCTGGTAATGGTCATCAGTTTCTTCATCGGCGCGGTTTCGGCCGTTCAGGCGGAATACCAGTTTCGCGGCTTCGTCCCCGCCAATTATCTCGGCACCGCGGTCTGCAAGCTCGTTGTCATCGAATCGGGTCCGGTCCTCACGGCCCTGGTTCTGGCCGGCCGCGTGGGTTCGGCCATCGCGGCCCAGATCGGCACCATGAAGGAGAAGGAAGAACTGGACGCCATGACCGTGCTCGACCTGGATCCCCTGCGCTATCTGGCCCTCCCCCGCCTCCTCAGCGGCATCGTGGCATTCCCGCTGCTCGTGATCATATCCGATTGCCTTTCCATCTTCGGCGGTTGGATTATCACCACCCTGGTCCTGAACGTCACCACGGCCACCTACGTGTTCGGCCTGCGCTTTCTGTTTCAGCCCTATGACGTGATGATCAGCATGGTTAAAGCCACGGTCTTCGGCGGCATCGTGGTGCTGATGGGCTATTATCACGGTTTGTCGGCGGGATCGGGGGCCAAGGGCGTAGGCCAGGCTTCCATGAGATCGGTGGTCTCCTCCTGCATGCTAATCCTGATCCTGGACTTCCTAATCGTGTACATCGCATATTGACGGCAAACGGTTTATTAATGCGAGGAGCGTGGAGTTTGCTTAGGCAAACTCCAGAGCGACGAGCCACTATACTGGAAAAGACATGAACGGCGACGCTCTCATCGAACTCAAGCACCTGCAGAAATCCTTCGGTGTCCAGAAGGTTTTGCGGGATGTGAACCTGGAAATCCGCCGGGGCGAAACCATGGTCATCATCGGAACCTCGGGCGGAGGCAAGTCCGTGATCCTGAAACATTGCATTGGACTGCTGCAGCCCGACGGAGGCGAAGTGGTTGTCGATGGCAAGGTCATCAGCAGCCAGGGGCATATCGACGTCAAGACCATCCGCAAGCGCATGGGCATGCTGTTCCAGGGCTCGGCCTTGTTCGATTCCATGAATGTGGGCGAGAACATCAAGTTCGCCGTGCGCGAGCACGAGAAGCAGCATAACGAGGCCGACCTGGATCGGATCGTGGCGGAAACCCTGCATATGATCAACCTGAATCCGGATTTCCGATTCAAGATGCCCAGCGAGCTGTCCGGAGGCATGAAGAAGCGGTTGGGCCTGGCGAGAGCCATCGCCTTGAAACCGCAAATCCTCCTTTACGACGAGCCGACCACGGGGCTGGATCCCATCACGTCGGACGTCATCAACGATTTGATAATCGATATGCAGGCCAAGTTGGGCGCCACCAACATCGTCGTCACCCACGACATGGTCTCGGCATATAAGATCGCCGACCGCATTGCGATGCTCCTGGATGGCCGCATCATCTTCGTGGGCACTCCCGAAGAGACGCGCGCGACTTCGAATCCCTACGTGAGGCAATTCATTTTGGGGCATAGGAAGCTTGGGGCTGAAGAAGAGTAAAAGACCTCTGGGTCGGTTCTATTTTTCCATCGTTCCCCCCTGAATTCATTGTTTCTTCTCCTTCATCTCAAGTTAGTGCACAAATGAGCCCATTTCATCTGAAATAATGGTAAATTTCCACTATGGCAGTATTCAAATCCAAGTCCAAGTCCGGAACCCTGTATGCTTGTCGCGAATGTGGGGATACCACGGCCAAGTGGGCCGGTAAATGCCTTGCTTGCGGCTCGTGGGACAGCCTAACCGAGGTAGCGGCCACCTCGCTCGAGGAGGACAGCCAGAAACGTGGCCTCGGCGATATCGGTGAGGCGCTGCGCCTGAAGCAGGTAGAGACCAAAAAAGAGCCGCGGACCCGTACTGGAATGAACGAATTCGATCGCGTGTTGGGGGGCGGCATCGTACCGGGATCCCTGGTATTGATTGGAGGCGATCCCGGTATCGGCAAGTCCACCTTGCTTTTGCAGATGGCTACCATTCTTTCGGCCGCGGAAGTTTCCGTTCTGTATGTCACGGGGGAGGAGTCACTGTCACAGCTCAAAATGCGTGCGGAACGGCTCGAGACTCCTTCTCCGGACATGCTGGTGCTCTCCGAGACCAATCTGAATGCGATTTTCAAGCAATGCCAGCAGTCCCGACCCAAGGTATTGATCATCGACTCCATCCAGACCATTTATAAGCCGGACCTTCCCGGATCGCCAGGTTCTACCAGCCAGCTGCGGGAGTGCACCTTGGCCCTCATGGTGCACGCCAAGTCGACAGAGACCGCCATCTTCATCGTGGGTCATGTGACCAAGGAAGGAGTGCTGGCCGGCCCGCGCATGCTGGAACACATGGTGGATACCGTCGTTTACTTCGAAGGCGAGCGGCACAATGCCTATCGCATCCTGCGCGCGGTGAAAAACCGCTTTGGGGCCACCAATGAGATCGGCGTGTTCGAAATGGCGGCGCTCGGGCTCATGCAAGTGGAAAACCCTTCCCAGGTTTTCGTCGGTAACCGCGGAGAGCGAGATCCCGGGTCCGTGGTCTCATGCAGCATGGAAGGCACTCGTCCCATACTAATCGAAGTGCAGGCCTTGGTTTCCCGGAGCAATTACTCCACCCCGCAACGGGTAAGCATGGGATTGGATTCCAAACGCCTCACGATCCTGCTGGCGTTGTTGGAGAAATTCGCCGGCATCGAGATCGGCCTTCAGGACGTGTTCATCAGCTTGGCCGGGGGTTTCCGGGTGGAAGAGCCCGCAGTGGATCTGGCCATCGCCGCAGCCGTGGCGTCAAACCATCTTGGCCGAAAATGCCTGGCGAACACATTGGCCCTCGGTGAATTGGGCCTGAACGGTGAGTTACGGACCATTCCCCAGGCTGACGCCAGGGTGAAGGAAGCCGTGCGCCTGGGGTTCAAAACCGTTGTGCTGCCCAAGCCCATGCAAGGAAAGATTAACGTTCCTGGGGTCAATCTCCAATTTGTAAAAAAGCTCGGGGATGCCTTTGAATTCCTCTACCAGATTTGAAACCTCGCATGTGACCTGGGCATTACGCACATTCTGTGCGTAATTTGCTTTGTGTTACCCACAACAATTTCATAGATAAGGATCGGAAACCCTAGGTTTTCAATGTGATAATAATCATCCTAGGTGGGACTTTACTTACGCATTGGCGATTGGGATGACATGAAGGAACTCAGGATTCTGTTCGTCGAAGATTCCCCCGCCGACGTGGAGCTGGCGGGTTGGGAATTGGAAAAAAACGGATTTTCCATCTCCCGGCAGAACCGCGTCCAGACCGGAGACGATCTGCGCACCTCTCTGCACGCCGAAGAATGGGATCTCGTCATCAGCGATTATTCCATGCCCAATTTCAACGGCCTCGAGGCGTTGCGCCTGGTTCGCCAGTCCCGTCCCGACCTCCCCTTCATCATGGTTTCAGGAACTATCGGCGAGGAAGTGGCGGTGACCGCCATGAAAGCCGGTGCAAACGATTATCTGATGAAAGGGCATCTGCAGCGCCTGGCCCCGGCAGTCGAACGCGAAATGCGCGACCTGAAGGATCGGAAGAAAGCCGAAGAAGCCATTCTCCGCAGCGAAGAGCAATTGCGGTTGGCGCAACGCATGGAGACGGTGGGCAGGCTTGCCGGAGGCGTGGCCCACGATTTCAACAACATCCTGTCGGTCATCTCCGGGTACGCGAACTTGCTGCAAATGAAACTCGCCAAGGCGGGCACCGCCCACCGTGAATTGATCGAAATCGAAAAAGCGGTGGTGAAAGCGACGGCATTGGTCCGGCAACTTTTGACCTTCAGCCGCCGCCAGGTCGTTCAGCCCCAAGTGCTGGATTTGGGGAATGTCATCACGGACTCGCTTTCCATGTTGCGCATGGTGGTGGGAGAGGACATCGTTCTGGAAACCGATTTACCGGTAGGCCTGGGAAAGGTTTTGGCGGATAAAAGTCAGATCGAACAGGTGATAATGAACCTTGCCGTGAACGCCAAAGACGCCATGTCGCGCGGCGGAGGCCTGTTTATCAATCTTTCCAGCCATATCCTCACTCCGGAGCATTTCCTTCCGGATGAGAAAGTCCAATCCGGACGGCATATGCGGATCCTCGTCCGGGATACCGGGACCGGAATTCCTCCGGAAATCCTGCCCCGGATCTTCGAGCCATTCTTCACCACCAAGGGAGAAGGACGCGGTACCGGTCTCGGATTGTCCACCGTCTACGGAATCGTCCAGCAAATCGGAGGCTCATTGAGGGTGGCAAGCGCCCTAGGAAAAGGCACGACTTTCACCATCCATATCCCCTGCGTCTCCGATGCGGCGGCTATGGATCCAGTGGCGCCGAAACCGGCTCGGAAAACCCGGCCCGCGAACGGGGAAACCATCCTCGTACTCGAGGACGACGTTGATTTGAGGAAGTTGACCAAGGACATTCTCGTTTTGGAAGGGTATCATGTCCTCGAACCCACGACGCCGGAAGATGCCCTCGGATTCGCCCGTTCCACCGAGATCCGCATCGATCTGTTGCTGGCCGATCTGGTCATGCCCCGGATAAACGGCAAGGAAATGGCCGAACTCATTCTCGAGTTGCGGCCGGATCTGCATATCATCTACATGTCCGGCTATGCTCCCGAGTCCTTGATGCCCGACGTAGGCCTCCTTTCCGAAGTCAATTTTCTGGAAAAGCCGTTCTCGCCCGCGATTCTGCTGGGTAAAATCCGCGCCGCACTTGACGTAGGCAAGACGGTAAAGCAGCTTTAGGCCGGTTCAAAGCGGCTGTGGCGCTTCGCTGCGCTGTATTGCGGCCCGCCCGCTGGGGCTATGAGCCGTCCGGCCGATGCCTACCAACGCAACTCCACGCTCAGCGCAACCAGAGAATCAATGCCCCCATTCTTCCAAATCGAATCCGCCCCGATAGGATCCAAGGCTAGAGCCGGAACCTTGCACACCGCCCATGGCGACATTCCCACTCCGGTTTTCATGCCCGTGGGGACGGCTGGATCCGTCAAAGCCCTCACCCCAAAGGGCCTCAAGGACGCCGGGGCAAGGATTATCCTCGGTAACACCTATCACTTGTATCTCCGCCCGGGTTGCCCGCTTATCGAAAAAGCGGGCGGGCTCCACAAATTCGTTTCCTGGGACGGGGCCATGCTTACGGACTCGGGTGGTTTCCAGGTGTGGAGCCTGGAGACGTTGCGCAAGATCTCCGAGGAAGGCGTGGAATTCCGTTCGCACATCGATGGATCCAAACACCTGTTCACGCCGGAATCCGTGATGCAGGCGCAACGCAGCATCGGCGCTGACATCATCATGGCGTTCGACGAGTGCACCCCCTACCCCGCGACCCAGCAGGAGACCGACAAGTCCCTGGGATTGACCCAACGCTGGACGGAGCGGGCCTTGGAATGGCTGGCGATCCATCCTCCCTTGCATGGTTACGATCAACGCTTTTTCGGAATCGTTCAGGGCGGCATGCACAAGGACGCCCGCGCCCGTGCCATTGAACATATGCTCCCTTTGGACCTGCCCGGCATCGCCTTGGGAGGCTTGAGCGTGGGAGAGCCGGCGGAGACCATGTACGAGGTGGCCGGTTTCTGCGCGGACCTTATGCCGCCCTCCAAACCGCGTTACGTGATGGGCGTGGGTACGCCTTCGAATCTGGTCACCCTCGTAGGCCTGGGGATCGACATGTTCGATTGCGTGCTGCCTACCCGCAATGCCCGAAACGGCACCGTCTTCACATGGAACGGGCCATTTCACTACAAGGCGGCGCGGCATGCCGGGGAACTGGATGAGCCGATCGATCGCGGGTGCGCTTGCTACACCTGCCGGAACTTCTCCCGGGCCTACCTCCGCCATCTCTTCGTGGCCGGAGAAATCCTGGCGCTGGAGCTTGCTAGCCTGCATAGCATCCACTTCTACCAGGATCTGATGTCGGAATGCAGGCGGTGCATCCTGGCCGGGAATTTCGATTCCTGGAGCCGGGATTTGTTGCGACGCTGGGCCGAGTCCGCCACTCCGGCGTCCAAAGCCTCCCAAGCCTGAATCATCCGGTTTCGAAGGGGCAAACCTCCGGGTTACCCCGGTTGAGCCTTAATCTGACTCCTTTGCCGTTGCCGCCAGCGATGCCTATACCCTATAATACGTTGCGACCCAGATCGGAGAATCGATGTCCGTTTCGATAAAAGTCGAGCATATCAACCCGTTCATCACCGCCACAATGGATATGTTCAGAACCATGATGAAGGTCGAAATAAGGCCCGGAAAGGTCACGCTCGCCATGTCGGCGCATCAACCCTTCCACATTTCCGGCATCATCGGACTGAGCGGAGGCGCCAAGGGATCGGTATCGATACTGTTTCCCAGGCTCACGGCCCTGAAGGTAGTCAGCACCTTCATCGGGGAAAAGGTGGTCACCGTGGACGCAAGCGTGGTCGACGCCATAGGCGAACTGGCCAACATCGTCGCCGGGGCGGCGAAAAAGGACCTGACCAAATATAACATCAGCATTTCCCTGCCGACCGTGATCGTTGGGGCGAACCACGAATTGTCCGGGGCAAAGGAAGTCACCCCGATGTTCGTGCCATTCGAATCGCCGCTGGGTAATTTCGACCTGGTGGTCTCATTCAAGAGCGAAGTCGCGTAATCAGGTTAAGGAAGGAATCACAATGACCGGCGTAGCAATCAAGGTCGAACACATCAATCCCTTCATCACCTCCACTATGGAGACCTTCTCCAAAATGGTGGGAATCGAGGCCAAACCGGGGAAAATCGCCCTCAAAAAGAACACGTCACTCATTTACGACGTTTCCGGAATCATCGGGCTTTCCGGGGGGGCGAAAGGAGTGGTGAGCATGAGCTTTCCGAAAGCTTCGGCTTTGCGAATCACCAATAAATTCATGGGCGCGAACCATACGGATTTCAACCCCGAGACCAACGATGCCATCGGCGAGCTCGCCAATATCGTCGCTGGCAACGCCAAGAAGGGCCTAACGGAGTTCAACATCCAGATCTCCCTGCCGAGCGTGATCATGGGGGCGAACCACAAGATCATGGAGCCGAAGGATGTCCTGTCCTTTGTCGTGCCGTTTACGACCGAATTCGGGGATTTCCATATGGGAGTAAGCCTGAAAAGCGCCTAGGGTCCGGAGTCTTGACGGAGCGCGGTTGGTTTGCGGTCGCCGAATCGGGTTGTACAGGGTTTTTCAAGGTTGATTAGAGAAGACCAAGGATGAATAGAGAGGGATGGCGATTATGAAAATATTGCTCGTTGACGACTCGACCACCATGCGTCGGATCCAGAAGAACACCCTGGAGAAGCTGGGATTCACGGACATCACCGAAGCGGGGGACGGGGCCGAAGCCCTGGGCAAACTGGCCGGAGGCGGATTCGATCTGGTGCTCATGGATTGGAACATGCCGAACATGACCGGCATCGAGGCGCTGAAAAAGATAAAGGCGGATCCCGTTTTGAAGGCCGTGCCGGTCATCATGGTGACATCGGAATCCGAGAAGTCGCGGATCATGGAGGCCATCCAGGCGGGCGCGGCCAACTACCTTGTGAAACCTTTCCAAGCCGAAGTGCTCCAGGAGAAGATCTCCGCCGTCCTCAAGAAATAGCCCCGTCTTCTTCGGCCTTTTCGGCCCCTCCCGAATCGAAACGTCCGAAAAGTTCGTTGGCCTTGACCAGGCCTTCGAACAGGCTTTCCGGGAGGGCGAAACCCGCGAAGGCCGATCCCGCTCTCGCCAAGTGCGCCTCGATATCCTCCGGCAGTTCGATCAGGAAATTCCGGTTCGCCGGGTCCACCACGCCCTTTCCCTTGCACAGCTTCGGATGCGACAGGCTATGGAACATCCGGCAGCTCATGGGCCGGGATTCGTAAACGCCGCACGTCCCGCCCGCTTCCAGGAAAGGACAGGCCAGGTTGCGCAGATAATATCGGTGCAGCGCGCGGTCCTCGGCATCGTCGCCTTCCGACCCGTCGTGCAGGGTCCGGAAAAGCGAGGCGCGCCGGTGCAGGGCTACGACCCGGCTGGGGTAAGCGTCGCCGCCGCGGATGCGGGCGTGCAGGTGCACCAGCTCATATGGTTCCACGGACGTTACGTAATGGGAGCAGCAATGCGAACATCCTTTCGCGCAGGTAACGCGCTCGTTACCCGTGGCCAGCACCGCGGCCACGTAGGCATCGTATTTCGCGTACAGATCGGGAAGGCGTTCGCTGAGAGCGGCCTGGAGAAGCTCATATCCGGCCAGGTCCGAGACCCCGCCGGCCGGACCTTGCAGGGCCTCTTTAAGTTCCGCTGCAGCTAACCGGAGGGAGTCCTCCTTCGCGGCGATCCCGTCCGCCTCGAAATCGAACACGGGTCCGGCTGATCCTTTTTGGGATTGGTCCTGAAATGGCTCCGTTGCGCCGGTTATCCGTCCGGCCGGTGGCGATTCCAGCGCGTTACCGGTTTCAGCAAATTCATGTTGATCTTTTCGGAGGGCCACCCTTAAAATCTATGAAAACATTTACGGAGCGCAAAATGCATCCATCCCCCAAGCATTTGATAAGATTGAGCCTCAGCCTCGGATTCGCGCTCATCGTGGCGGCCTGCAACGTATTCAACCCCAGCGGCGAAGGCGAAGCGGGAGAGAGCGGGGATGCCCAGCTCACGGACGGGGAGAATTTCTTCCGCCTGCAGGACTACGAGTCCGCTTACAAGACCTTCGAGGCCGCCATCAAGAGCGACAGCACGAACTCCATGGCCTACTACGGTTACGCGAAATCGGTCATGCGCTACTGGCAGGTCAATGCCTCCACCCTGCTGAGCGAGGTGACCAAGGCCCAGGACAAGAGCGGCATTCCTTTCATCACCGCCAGCGATTGGGACGTCACCCGCTACCTCCAGGCCACTTCCAAGGTGCGCAAAGCCCTGGGAGCCATGACCGCGCGCGACTCCCTGACCCGTTGGTGCAATTATTCCCTGGACCCCGCCGGCAAGGGCGCCGCTGCGGATCCACTGGCGGCGCAGCGCATCGCCTTCATGGCGGATTACTGGGACAAGGCCGATAAAGGGTATAAGGGATATTACAAGAAATCCCAGTTTCCGATTTCCGATCTCAAGATGAGTTCGCAGAAAGTGATCGCAGACTTCGGATTCGTGGAGCTGATCTATGCCGTGACGCATTTGCGCGACCTCAACGGCGACAACACCATCGATTCGTCCGATAACCTGCTCAAGGGCCTGACCTTCAGCACCACGGGAGGGTTCAAGGTCGAAAACCTGGAGAACATCGTCGATTCCCTCGATACCCCCGAGAAAAAAGCCCAGTTCAACAACCTGATTCAGAATGTGGCCAGCGGCCTCGCCTCGGCTGGCAATGTGCTCAACTTGCTCGCCCCCGCCCTGGGAAATCAGGCTGGAGGCGACACCTCCAAGGGTTTGAGTCAGAAGGTCACCCAGAACATGGACAGCGTGATCACGAGCTTGGGCGACGCAGTGACCTTCTACCAGTTCGGCGATGAAAAGGATAACGACGGGGACGGTTGCGTCGACGAGGAGATCGCGGACGGTAAAGACAACGACGGTGACGGATTCACGGATGAGGATGCGCGTCTGATCCCGGTCGACGTGGTCGACAACGACCGCAACGGCAAGGGCAGGAACGCATTTACCGATCCCGATCCCGGTGAGGCGCTGAATTCCGAGTTCAAACTCGGATACTCGGTCGATGCGGGATTCGTGCAGGGAGCCAAGTATAAGGACAAGGCAGCCCGCGTGGCGACCCAGAAGGATTCCATCCAGGTTCATTACGACCTTGCCGGTTCGCTCGCCGGACTGGACATCCAATACAAAGACAAGCTCGCCGCCGCGAAGACTTCCATCGGCGGCTGCTGGAACAACTACAAATAGGCGGATGGAACGATGCAAAAGCACATGAAGACCCGGAATTCCAAAATGCAGAGATCCACCGCAGCCATCCTCCCCGCCCTCGTCGGCATCAGCCTCGCCGCCGGAGGGGCCTGGGGCCGCTCCGGGCCCGAACATCGCACCCTGCGCCCCCTGGCCATGGGCAACGCTTTCGTCGCCATCGCTGACGGCAAGGACGCCATGCACTACAACCCCGCGGGCCTGAACCTGATGGGCCGTTTGGGCAACGCGAATCTACGTCCGGAAATGTCGCGCTATCCGCTCAACAAGTTCGACATGCACATGGATTTTCTCGGCACCGCCATCCCCGTCGATGAAGGCCTGGACATACTCAAGTTCTATCAGGATCACCAGCAAAGTTTCCAGAGCTCCGACGCCCTCCAGAACGACAGCAACCTGGTTTCCGAGTTGTCGGCCTTCGACCGCCTTCCCGTCAAGGTCGCGGTTCTGCACGGCGGCGAACTCGCCATGCACAACTTCGGCATGGCCTACTGGGCCGACGCCCAGATGGCTCCTTATGCGGATGTGGGGGTGATCCTGCCCCAAGCCGGCGTGGACTTCATCCAGCTGGATATCGTGGGGCAGATCGCCGGCGCCACCAGTTATTTCGAAGACCGCCTTTCAGTCGGCCTCGGCTACCGCATGGCTAAACGCGAGCAGATGGGCAATTTCCAGGTCGCGCTGACGGATCTTTCCAACGACACCGGCCGCAAGACCATCCAGGAGGCGATCCAGGACAGCGTGGACCAGAAGGTCAAGGAGTTCAGCGATTTGAGCACTTTGGGACATGCGGTGGATGCCGGCGTGCTCTGGCAGCAGACGGCCGATTTGCGCTTCGGCATGGCCGTGCAGAATCTATTCATGGTTCTCAATCACGAGTCCGTGACCCCGGAACTCTCAGTCGGCGTGGCCTACTCGCCCATGCGCCTCGAAAGCAACGGACGTTGGAAGCGTAAGGTTAATTTCGCCATGGACCTGGAAGATGTGATCAACAACGATCGCAACTACAAGCCGGTAAGCAAAATCAACATGGGCGCGGAATGGGAACAGACCTTGATTCCTTGGGTGCTCAAGGGACGCCTTTCCGTGGGCATGAAAGGCGGTTATCCCACCGCCGGCCTGGGCGGAACCCTCTTCACCATCTTCCACTACGAGGCGGCGACCTGGGCGGAGGAGGGCGGGTACTACACCGGCCAGCTCGAGGAACGCTATTACGTGATGAAGTTCGGCGTCGGCATCTGACCGGCTCGCCCTGGCAGTGCCGACAAGCGCCTTTAACGCGTTGATACCACCCGGGATTCCGGGTCCGCGTCCGGAATCCCGGGCGCTTTTTTATTTTGTTTCGGGAGAATCCCTTCCGGCCATCCGGCGGGGTCCAGGAACGGGGGAAACCCCCTTGGAAGGAATCGCTATGGATGAGATGTTAACCCTGGTGACCGACTCAGATGAGGTCCTGGGACCCATCGCCAGAAGCCGCGTGCACGGTAACCCGGAATTGATCCATCGTTCCGTACATGTCATGGTGGTCAGCCCGCAGGGCCGTCTCTTGCTCCAAAAACGTTCCTGGCGCAAGGATGTCCAGCCCGGCAAATGGGACACCTCCGTGGGTGGCCACGTCGGTTTCGGCCAAAGTTACGAGGAGGCTGCGCGTCGGGAAGCCGAGGAGGAACTTGGTTTGCGGCCCGACGCCCTGACTTTCCTGTATCCTTCGCGGATCCGCAATGCGGTGGAATCGGAAAATATCCATACCTTCCTGCATGTCTCCGCCGGGCCCTTCCGGCCCGAAGCGGGCGAGATCGACGAACTGCGGTTCTGGACCAGGTCGGAAATCCATGCCGGGCTGGGTACCGGCGCTTTCACATCGAATTTCGAGGAGGAGTTCGCGCTGTTTCTGGCGTCGCCCCACGCCGCGCTACTGGATTAGCGGGGCCGTCGAATCAGAAATCGGCGCGTCACCTGGGGTGGTGCGTTCAATGTTGGGGAGCCATGCATGGATTCCGGCCAGTTTGCCCTTTTCCAGATGCACGCCGGGCTTGCTCGCCAAGGTACTCAGGCGCAACGCCCGCAATTGCTTTTGTACGGGAGTGGAGACCAACCCGGAACCATCGGTCATCTTATTGCGTTCTTCCGGAGTAAGGTAGTCGAGGGCCTTGGTGTAGCGTTCGCCTTGAACGGCTTCGACGAACATGGTCAGGGCGTCGATGAGCTTTTCCTTCCCGGGATCGAGTGGCGTTTCAGCATTCTTCCGCCCACCTGCGCAGGCCAGAAGCGCCAGCGAGGAAAGCATCCAAAGTCGGTTCAGTCGCATGGTGTTCCGATCATAGCGCTTTCCCGGGCCCCTGAGCAAGGAGGATGGCAAAATGCGAGTTCAGGAAGCCTCCGCTTCACTTGATACCGGAGCCCGGGATCAATTGAGGCGCTTTATCTCGATGCGTCGGTTTTTTGCTCTTCCGTCGGCGGTGCGATTGGGCCCGATCGGTTTGGACGCGCCGTAACCTACCGGTTTCATCCGGCGCGCCTCGATGCCCCGGTTGACCAGGTATTCCTTGACGGTTTCGGCCCTGGCTTGCGCAAGGGCTTTGGCGCCCGCGCCGGACCGATCGTCCACGTGCCCCTGGATTTCGATTTCGGTGCCGGGATAGGCGAACATCCGCGCCGCCAAACCGTCCAGTACCAGGAAGGATCCCTGCAGCAATTCGGATCCATCCGTCTGGAATTCGACTCCGGTCAGGACGGCATTTCGCAATGGTTCCGGTTTTTCATCCGGGCACCCGTCCTCGTCCTGGAAGAAGTTCACGATTTCGTCCTCGTGGGGGCATTTGTCGCGTGAATCCGGGATTCCGTCCCCGTCCGCGTCGCGTTCCGGACAACCGTCCTCGTCTTCGATTCCGTTCCGGTTCTCCGCCTCCTTCGGGCATTTGTCGACCGCATCCGGGATACCGTCCTTGTCATCATCCAAATCCGGGCAACCATCTTCGTCCAGGAACCCGTCCCGATCTTCGGGATCGTTGGGGCACTGGTCGGATGTATCGACCATGCCGTCATGATCGTTATCGTGTTCCGGGCATCCGTCCCGGTCTTCGAAGCCGTCGAGATCTTCAGCCGCGTACGGACAGTTGTCTCCGCCATCGACAATGCCGTCTGCGTCGTTGTCCGGATCCGGGCATCCATCTCCATCCAGGAATCCGTCCCGGTCCTCCGGTACCGTCGGGCATTTATCTTGTCCATCGGGAATGCCGTCCAGGTCGCCATCGCGGCCGAGGG
>JBDSIO010000347.1:0-4904 GCA_039917895.1 Fibrobacteria bacterium
GCGTAAATAGCGCCGAGATCTGAACTCTTTTTGGGTATATTCCTTTTCAGCGATTACCGATTTCACGAAATTCCAGAAATGTTCTTGAATGAGAAACCATCTTCGAGGAATTCAAACATGAAAAAAGTTTTTCCCTTCCTTGTGTTTGCCGCATTGCCCCTGATCACTTTCGCCCAATCCCAGTGGACCATACGGAGCCCAGTACCCCAAAGGAATTCGCTTAACGGGGTCATTTACACCGGCACGCAATTTGTGGCAGTGGGTGACAGCGGCGCCATTCTCACCTCGCCCGACGGCATCGCCTGGACACCACGCGCTTCGGGGGTGACGATCGCCCTGTCCTCCATCATCTCCGCGGACACGCAACTGGTGACCGTGGGTGACAGCGGCACCATTCTCACCTCTCCCGACGGCATCGCCTGGACTGCGCGCAATTCCGGAACGATTGCCCCACTGTACTCCATCACCTCCGCCGATACCCACATGGTGGCGATCAGTTATAAGGTAGTCGTTCCCGCTTCCAAGGACGGCATCACCTGGATCCCGCGCGCTTCGGTGACCCCGGCCCGTGCGACCGCCATCACCTGGACCGGTACGCATCTGGTGGCGGCGTGTGACAGCGGCCGCATTTTCACCTCGCCCGACGCCATCTTCTGGACCCCGCGAACGACGGGATCGACGGACTCCTTGCGATCCATTATCTGGACCGGTACGCAACTCGTGACGGTGGGTACCGGCGGCGCGATTTTGACTTCACCCAACGGTATCACCTGGACCTCGCGCAATTCCGGGACGACACTCCCGCTGTTCTCCATCACTTTCACAGGCACGCAACTGGTGGCGGTAGGTCGAGTCGGCACCGTTCTCACTTCACCCGACGGCATAACTTGGACCAAGCACAATTCGGGAACGACAGAGACTCTTCTCTCCGTCACTTCCGACGGCACGCAACTAGTGGCGGTCGGTACAAATGGCACCATTCTCACTTCGCCTTTGGATCATGTAACCAAAATCAATCCCAGACTTGGAGACCATGGCATTTCTTTCCGGGTTACGGGCTCCAGCCTTTTCGCCTCCCTGCCGCCAACCATGCCAGCCCAGGGAATGAGGGTAGCGATTTACTCGATGACCGGAATCAAGGTGGCCGAAGTCAATGACATCGGCAACAGCGGCGGAATTCACATTCCGATTAACGGATTGGGAAGCGGCGCTTATTTCTGCGAGGTGAAAGGCCACGCTGGGGCAAATAAATATGAGCGAATCAGAATAGCGCCCATACGTTGAATCCTTCGATAAAGGTTTGTGAAAATCAGGGATTGAGGCCGTGAATAACCTTCAGGATACCTTCGCTTTTCCTGTTCTCATCCCACCATTTCTGTGCCCGCTGGTATTCCGCATGATTGTGGATTTCCATCGCCTTGCCCGCGTCACCGGTATCGGCATCCGATGGCAGCTTGAAGTCCAGGTCAGGGATGACCTTCTTGAGCCATGAACAGGCCCATTCGCGCTTGCCGAAGGATTGCCGGCTGTCAACCGAGGTTTTCAGCAGGTACCCTACGGATGCGGGAGTGAATGATACCGTGAGAGCCACCGGGTTCGATTTTTCCACCAGGTAATTCGTCAGGAAGCAATCGTAGTGTCCGGGATAAAGGTATAGCCGGTCGTTGAGGTCGGAGGTGAAGGATAGGTTGGAATGCGGGGCGATTTCCGTTTCTTCCTTGATGGGGACGTTGACCGCGAATTCCCCCTCGCCGGATCCCGTAACGGTCATTTTCCCCATGGAATAGTTCAGATCCTCCTTTGTCTCCCGGGTGACGGCATGCATCAATAGGTCGAGGGACTTCCGCGGATTTTCCGGGAGGACCAGGGGATGGCTTGTCGTATTGACGAATACGATTTCCGCCGGAATGGCGTCGCCGAACTCGAAGGTGTCTTTTGGGATCCGTATGAACATGGAGTGCCGTTTTTCCTTTCCGCAAGCGCAGATCACCAAGGACAGGAGCAGAGCAAGGGAGATGCGGAAGTTGAACCGATCTTCATCTCCCGATCCGTGAAATAAGGGGATGGAAGAATCTATTGGCATTTATAATTCCGAAGCTAACGGAGAATACCAAAACTAGTCATAACCAGAGGCTGCAACCTTGAAAAAGAAGTCTTAGGCGTAACGATGTGATTTAAAGCACGTCTCTACCGATTTTTTTTCCGAGATTCCACCAAAGTGATCAGGAAGTACTTAAGTCAGCCGCGCACTCATCAAAAAGGTTTGCGATGACGAGTTGCATCGTAGACCTGGAAAACCACCCTTGCTTCTTTTTCGCTGCCCAACAAGGAACCCGCCAGGGATACCCGGTTAAACGTGTACGGGGTGTCCACTAGGGTGTCCACTAGGGTGTCCACTTTTGCAGCGTAGAAGAGGGTAATTGACTGGATGAACGAATTGAGGGGACCATTAAGACACCCTCGCGATTGCCGTTTCTTGCGAACGACGGCAATCGGAGGGGCTTAAATGGTAGGCCTGGGCAGACTTGAACTGCCGACCCCCGCCTTATCAGAGCGATGCTCTAACCAACTGAGCTACAGACCTAAGATAGGCGGGGAAAACTAATTTCCCCGGGGTTCCCCTGTCAAGGGTTCCGGCCCCCCTAAAGCCCTGTTCTTCCGCTGTTTCCGGGGATTTGACCTGGTTTATCGCTTGGATGGCGATCCGGTTCGCGGCCCTGGTTGTTGATGCGGGTGCAGAAGACCTCCCACTTCCAATCCACGTCGATAAAAGCCGCGCGCAGGTCTTCGGCCTCCCATCGCTCGATACCTGGCAATTGATGGCGGAAAAAGGTGCGCTGGCGCTTGGCGTAATTCCGGGTCTGTTTGCGGATGGCCTGGATGGCCGCTTCCAGGGTGATACGCCCTTCGGCAACTTCCGTCATCGCCGCATAGCCCAAGGAGGTGTAGGCCGGATGGGTCCGCCAGGCAGGATCCTCCATCAGGTTTCGCGTCTCTTCCAGCCAGCCGCCGTGGGCCATCGCCTCCACCCGCGCGTCGATGCGCCTGTAAAGGGGTTCGCGCTCCATGTCCATCCACAGGATGGGCGTCCCCTCGAAGCGTGGATCCAGGATCGGCCGGCCCGTGAAGCGCGCATAGCTCTGTCCGGTCAGCAGCAGGTTCTCCCAGCGTTTGGCGATGCGATACGCGTCGTTGGGGTGGATGGCATCCGCGCCTTCCGGATCCAACCGGACCAGTTCGGCATGCATCTCCGCCAGCCCCTTGGCCTTGATCCGTTCCTGAACCTCCAGCTTGATCGGTTCGGGGGTGGGTCCGCGATCGAACGGGGACGGAAACAACAGCTCTTTGAGGTAGAGCCCGGTGCCGCCGACCGCGAGAAAGCGCGTTTCCGGATTTGCGTCGAGCAGGCGATGGACATGCAAGGGATATTCGCGGGGCGAGAACGCCTGGCCAGGCTCGATGCAGCCTGCCAGGTGATGGGGAACCAGGGCCTGTTCGGCCTCGGTGGGAGCGCCGGTGCCCACTTCCAGGCCGCGGTAGATCTGCCGCGAGTCGGCGCAGAGGATTTCGAAGCCGTTGGCCCGGGCCAGTTCAAGGGCCAAGGCCGATTTGCCCGCTGCGGTGGGCCCGCACAATACGGCGACGAGCATACTCTAATGATAGCTAGATAACCCCCCTTGTGGGATATTGCTATCTTGGCCGGACCTGCAATGGGAATCGTGCGGAAAATCCTGATCTTTATCGTCCTTACCGCCGGGATCATCCTGCTCGGCAAGGTGGCGCCCCGCGTCTTCCCTTTTGATGCCAACATACAAGCCAAAAAGCATGCGGTTAAGCATACAGGCAAGTATGCCGAAGAAACCGGGGAAGCCCCCCCGCCCAACATGGGCCTCAAGCCGGAGGGCCTGCGCGACTCCACCAACGCCCTGCCCGCGGTCGAAGCCGACACCACCGGCGGACGCTGGCATGAAAAGCTTTTCGAACCCCTGGAACGGGGCTACGGACTCACTCCGAAAAGCATCAAGCAAAGAAAAGGTTTCTGGGAAGTGATCTTTCCCAAAGGCAAGCCCATCCATGAATACGCGCTCCAGATCGAAAACCTCTGCCGCGCCAACGCCATCACGGTCGAACAGGGCGTGGAGTTGCGCCCGGCCAACCGCAGCGTGGAATACCTGCTGCAATCCAACGGCCAGCGCATCAAGCTGCGTGCCAGCCTGGGCAATGCCTTCATGGCCGGTTCCGCCCGCATCGCCATCGTCTTTCTCGGGTTGGACTCCCTCGACGAAACCGAACTCGCGGCCTTGGAATCCGCCCCATGGGACAAAACCCTGATCGTCGATCCCCATTGCGCCAACCCCGTGCTGAAGAAACTGCGGTTCACCCAGGCCCGCAACGAGGTGCTGGTCGAATTGCCGATGGAGCCGACCTCCTATCCTTTCCTGAATCCGGGCAAGCACGCGTTGTTCATCCACCATTCCAAAGAGGACGTGGAGAAGATCCTGTCCGGCGATTTGGACAGCCTTCCCAAGGCCGCGGGATTCGCCAGCCGCCTTGGCGATCGCGCCATCGAGAACCAGCCGCTATTGGAGAAACTTTTCCGCTATACCTCCGCCAAAGGCCTGGTCTTTCTAGACCTCACGGGCTCTCCGCGCAGCCTGTCCCGGCAGACCGCCGCGGCCCAAGGCGCGCGCAGCCGCAGCCTCACTCCGTTCAAGGATGACGCCCACCTGGAAGAAGAACTGGCGCACAAGTCCGCTCTCGCCCAGAAGACCGGCGACGCCATCCTCGCCCTTCGCTACTCTGCCGCGGCCCTGCGCAATCTCGCCAAGGCGCTGGAGGCTCACGCCATCCGCTTCAACGAAATGGGCCTGGAACTGGTGACCCTGTCGAACCTGGTTGCGGAG
>JBDSIO010000348.1:0-11897 GCA_039917895.1 Fibrobacteria bacterium
GCACCCAGATGGGGGGCGGCCCCCAGTTCGCGCTGCGTCTGTTCAGCAGCGACAAGCTGGTGATGGTGCCTATGGCCGGTTATGAATTCTTCTATGTCACCTATCAGCGCAACATGCTGAACTCCACAACAGCGGGAAAATTTCCCAAGGGCTCCTACCTCTGGCACGACGTGGTCGGCAGCTGCGCCTTCCATATCATCCTCAACGAGTTCAACGGGTTGACAATCGAACCTAAGGTGACCGCAAAATTCGGAGAAGGCCGCGCTTCCGCCGACATGCTGAATGTGACAGCCACGTTCGGGTTTGTGCGCGCGTTTTAACTAAGCGCGGTCAGATGCGCTTTCCCATCAGTTCAGTCTGACGAGTTCCACCCGCCGGTTCTTCAGGCGGCCTGAGGCGGTCTTATTGTCGCCGATAGGCTCCCGCGACCCCATTCCGCGGGCGATGATCTGGTTGGCGTCCACGCCCTTCTCTATCAAGTACCGGCGGACCGCGATTGCCCGGGCTTCGGAGCTGCGGAACCCATCCAGTTCGGCGGCTGCGCCATCCCAATAGGCGCGCAACTCGACCATCATTCCCGGTATGGCACGGATGCGCTCTGAAAGGGTATCCAGGGTCGCAAATGATTCAGGGAGCAGCTCACCGGTGTTACCCAGGAAATGGATGCCTTTCAACAAGGTCCGTTTTCCAAGCGGGGTCGCATTGAGCATGCTTCGGCTCATGTCCGGACAGCCGTCCGCATCCTCGAATCCGTTGTAGCTTTCCGGTTCAGTAGGGCATTTGTCGTTCAGATCCGGAATCTTATCCTGATCGTTATCCGGTTCCGGGCAGCCGTCCGTATCTTCGAAGGCGTCCATGTCCTCCGGCTGGGCAGGGCATTTGTCCTGGGCATCAGGAACGCCGTCCTTGTCGTTGTCCAGTTCCGGGCAGCCATCGTAGTCTTCGATCCCGTCCATGTCCTCGGGTTCGTTCGGGCATTTGTCCAGCAGGTCGGCAAGGCCGTCCTTGTCATTGTCAGCTTCGGGGCAGCCGTCCTGATCCGAATAGCCATCCATGTCTTCAGGCTCGAGGGGGCACTTGTCCATCACGTCGTTGACGCTATCCCCGTCATTATCGATCTCCGGGCACCCATCCGCGTCTTGGAATCCGTCGAAGTCCTCTTTTTCGCGGAGGCAAACGTCGCCAACATCGGGTATCCCGTCCTTGTCCTCATCGGCGGCGACCAGGGTCCCGGACCAGCCCAGGTTGGCGGCCAGAGCCAGGCGCGGCTGAAAGCGGGTGGCGTAGGTGATGGTACCGCCTGTGATCGGCGCGCTGTAAGTGCGGAAGGGCCTGGAGTCGGGGAGGCTTTTCTGGACATTGACCGAGAAGAAGATTCCGTCATCGCCCTGGGCTGCGAAGCCCACGGAGGCGAAAGAGTACTCCTTGCCGAATTCAGCGGGCTGGTCGATATTGGCGAGCGGAGTCTCGGTTTGCGAGTTGATGAAGAAGGCGAGATTGGGCATAGCCAGCCATTCCACGCCGCCTCCGAGCATGAATCGGGTGTCCGTTCCCTCGCCGCCGGAATGCGTGAAACCCGCGCCGATACTGGCCCGGAAGGGGGTAGGGACCTCCTCGATCCTGGTCAGGTCGAGGGTCATGAGAAGACGGGCCGATCCGCCGGGCGCGAAGCTGGAGAAATAGCGGGGCGGAAAAGGCTTGCTGGTGGAGTCGTCCATGGTAGGGCCCAAGTCTACCGGCAGGTAGGAACCCTGCTTGGGCAGAAATCCCTTGGCGGTTTTGGTGGGCACAGTCAGAGTGGTGAGCAAGGCCATATCGAACACGTGGTTGCCGGCCAAGGTGCAGCTTGCCTTGGCGGAAACCGTGGGGTCGCCGAGTGCTATGCCGGAAAGGTCCTTGGCTTGGGTATCGCTGATGAAGTCGCCGTATAATGGCGCCGAAACCCCGATATCGAAATGGCCTGCAAAGCCCATCGCCAGGTTCAGCCGGACGGAGGCGCTTTGCAGATCCTGGATCTGGAACGTATCCGGGTCCGCGAAACCGTCCGTCTTGCGGAACAGGAACCGGTTGTGCTGGATCATGGACTCGTCCTGATGGCCGAGCAACCCGGCCGAGACCACCAGCCCGAGATGGGGCAGAGGTTGGGCGGAAGGGGAAAAGAGCGTACCGGGCAAGCCTTCCAGGGTATACGCGGCGGCAGAGGCGGCGAACATGGCAGCCAGAATATGGGCGGATAAGCAGGAGCGGCGGATGCCGACGGGAACGGAAAATGCGGAGAGGGGTTGGACCATTTTCATGCGTGTGTTTCGATTGTGCCGAGGAGGCTGTTACAGACCGGAATTCATGCCTGATTATCGAGGCTGGAGTCGGGAAACCGGCAGTTGAAGAGAGCCAAAGTTACTAAAAATCGGGTCATGACCAGGATTCCGACGGTTTGCCCGGAATAGGACGGCTAATAGGACGGCTAATGGGACGGCTAATGATTGATTTGACCCCATGATTAATTATAAAATCATCCAAGCCGGTCCGCACGGAAATCCTTGGTCTCGGAAAGCGGTACGCGCTTCTTCCGGAAGGGTTCCGATGACGCCGTCAATAGGGTAAGCATACCCGGAGTTGGCATGAGCAAGAGCCTGGAACAGAAAAAGATAGAGCAGATAGAAAACCTTCCGACCCTGCCCGAGGTCGCCAACAAACTGCTGAGGATCATCAATGATCCCACCACTACCGCCATGGACGTGGCCAACCTGATTTCGCGGGATCTGAGCCTCACCTCAAAGGTACTGCGCCTCGCCAATTCCGCGTTCTACGGCATTCCCAGAACCGTGACCACGGTGCAGAACGCCGTCGTGATCCTCGGCCTCAAGGTCATCAACACCATGGTCTTCAGCATTACCGTGGTCAAAATGTTCCCTGGAGACGGCCGCAATGAAATGTTCAGCCGCAAGAAATTCTGGGCCCATTCCCTGGCCTGCGCCGTGCTTTCGCGCCAATTGGCCCTGCGTATGCGCAAGTTCACGCTTTTCGATCCCGAGGAATGCTTCTGCGCCGGTCTCATCCACGACATCGGCCGCATCGTTCTCGATCAGTATTTCCATGAGAACTTCCTGAAGGCCATCCACAAGGCCATCGATGAAAAGATATCCCTGCACCAGGCCGAACAGGACGTATTCGGATTCAGCCACACGGACGTGGGCGATTGGCTCACATCGCGGTGGGAACTGCCGCAAGACATCCGCGTTCCCATCGTCTATCACCACATGCCTTCCAAGACCGAGTACGCGCGCGAAATCACGACGCTGGTGCATTTGGCCGACAGCCTTTGCTATGAGATCGGTTTCACCCTGCCCGGACTCGATGTCAAACCGGTGTTGGATACCGCGCTCGTCAATCAATTGGGATTCACCCAAGAAGACCTGGACGCCGTGAAGGCGAGCGCGAACGAGGAAATCGAAAAATTCCACGCCGCGTTTGAGATTTGAGCCGGAGCTTCGCTCCTCGCACGGCCCGCATTCGGAATCCAATCGGTGCTTTCGTTCCCGGAGGCGCAACCGCTAACCTCCGGGAACCCGCGCCCCTGCGGTTCCCCGCGCCACCCCCCTCCCGATTTTTGTAACTTATGGTTCAGGCCCGGACACGCGCATGCGCGCGTCCGGGCCGCCGGGATCCGTTCGGTCCCGGCCTTTCCGGGAGCCTCGCCTGATCCTTTTGTTCGACATGCAGACCGGAGTTTCGGGCGATATGATCCTCGGCGCGCTTTTCGATCTCGGGCTGGATTTCGAAGCCTGGAAAAAGCATATCGCATCCCTTGGAATCGCGGGCCTGTCGGTTTCGCGCGAACGCGTCTCCAAGCAGGGACTGATGGCAACCCATGTGCGCATCGGGACGCCAGCCGAAAATGCGCACCGGGGGCTTCCCCAGATCCGCGCCATTATCGACGCGAGCGCGGTTCCGGCCAAGGCCAAATCCGACGCGGTCGCGGTCTTCACCCGGCTGGCCGAAGCCGAGGCGGGCATCCACGGCATCCCCATCGAACAGGTGCATTTCCATGAAGTAGGCGCCTTGGACGCCATCGTCGATATCGTGGGCGCCTGCGTGGGCTTCGGAATGCTCAGTATCACGGAATTCTACACCACCCCATTCACCTTCGGCAGCGGAACCGTACAGGCCCGGCACGGTACCCTTTCCGTTCCCGTGCCGGCCACCCTTGCTTTGAGCCGGGGCTTTCCTTCCCTCCGCACCGGATTACCGGGGGAATTGTGCACGCCCACCGGGGCAGCCGTCATTTCCACTTTGGCGAAACCGCTTCCTGCCGGATGGATCGGGTCTGTGACGCGGACCGGATATGGCGCCGGAGCCCGCGATCTGCCGGGCATCGCCAATGTGCTGCGAATCTGCCTGATGGACGCGACCACTCCGTCCGGAGCCCGGGAAGACATGTTCCAGGTGGAATGCAACCTGGATAATATGACTCCGGAGGTGCTGGGTTACGTAACGGAGAAGTTACTGGCCGCGGGCTGCAAGGATGCGTGGCAGGAACCGATCCTGATGAAAAAGAACCGGGCGGCGGTAAAGGTTTGCGCTTTGGCGGACCGGAGCGAGCTGGACGCGGTGTTGTCCCTGATTGCCGGCGAGACGGCCACGGGCGGGGTCCGCTATTTCCCGGTGCGCCGCCTGGTGGCGGCGAAGTCATTTGAAACCGTGATCACCCGTTATGGCGAAGTCGAAGTCAAAAAGTCGGTGTTCCCAGGAACCGGTGCTCCGCGTCCGCGCTATACGCCGGAGTATGAAAGTTGCCGCCGGTTGGCGGAAGCCGCGGCGGCCCCTTTGCAGGAGGTCTATCTCGAGGCGTTGGTGCAAGCCTCGCTCAAAGCCCAAGCTGCCGAAACCGCCGCGGCGGCCTCCGCAAAAGCGGACGGCAAGGAACCCTGATGCGTCCAAACAGGTCCCGTACATGAATCCCCTCGAACCCGGCATGCATATCGAGCAACGCAAGGGCGATCCCCTCAAGCTGAAGGGAAAGCTGCTGGCTTTTGTGCGCATCATCGCGGAAGAAGGCGGAGCGGGACCGGAATCCTATGAAGCCGGCGAGGTGGGGGGCACGGAACCAGCCAGCCCGCTCAACTCCATGGTGCGCAACGGCATCCTGGCCGTGCAGGCCAACTACGTGGACCAGCGGAACATCCGGGATTTTTTCCGGGATGAGTTCGGCATTTCCCTGGAGAAAGGCATCCAGGAGGTCATCGATCAGGCCAAGGAAACCGGCGGCCTCGAAGGCGCGCTCGATCCCGAAGCCGTCAAGGAGCGCCTGGAGTCCATGAAGAACGCGGACTTCATCCCCATCCCCGCCAAAATCGCCTACTTCAGCAGCGAAGCGGAAATGCTGACCGGGGACGCCGATGTCTTCTTCCTCGGACACTTTACCGTCATCAGCCACGCCCATTTGTGCGTCAATTCCTTCCCCATCATTTACCAGGCCTATTTCCGGGAACAAGAGCACCGGGCCATGGAACGCGAGATCGCCGCGCTCCTCGGGGTGATCGAGGAGCCCAAGGCCAAGGATACGCCTCCCATGTCCGGTGCCGAAGGGCCGAAAATCCAGAATTTCAAGGGCGACCTCAAAGCGTTCCTGCTGAAGGATCTGATACCGGCGATGATTTACAACCTGAGCGATCCGTCAGAGTACGGCAAAGCGTTGTCCCGGTTCAAAGGCTTCATGGGAGACTTCGGGTATCCCGAAGACATTCAGGAGATCATCGGCCTGGTGGAATCCACGCCCAACCACGATGCCAAGGCCCTGCGCAAGCTGGAACTGCTGGTGGCTAAGATCGAGGCGTTGCAATCGGAGAACTACGAGAAGCTGGAAATGATCCGCAAAGAGCTGCGCGGACTTTCCTGAGCGGACGGCATCCAAATACCTTGAATCCGCACGCGCGACAGGATCAATTCTTCCGCAGCAGTCCCCAAACCTGGCGAATATTGTTGGAGGCTGCCAACTTGCCTTGGGACCTGATCTGGAAGCTGAACTGGACCACGTAGGCCCCGGTGGCCACCCTCTGGTGGGTGCGGGAAGCATGGTTCCAGCCTAGGAACAGCCGTCCCCGATGCGTACGGCAGTCACCCTGGAAGACCTCGTCGGTGCAGGCTAGGGACCGCTTCTCGTGGGCCACCGGCACCCCCAAATTGGTGAACACGGCCAAATCGTACTCCAGAATCACTTGGGCCGGCGGAGGAGCGGTGAAACCGTCCCCGGCGGCATAATCGGCCATGTCCGCTTCCAGCAGTACGCCCATCCGCCCGATACGATCCACCACTTCCTTTACTTCGGCGCTTCCGGGTTCCAGGCTTGGTTGGAACAGCGGGCCGGCCGTGAGCGTCGGGTCGTTGGCGATTTCCCGGTAGGTTACGGTCTGGATCCCGACGCGCTTATCCCCGGTGATCAGTCGGAAGCGCGTTTGCGGCCCCGGGCGGTTTCCGGCCGCGTCGGTTGCGAGACCCGGGCCATCGTTCACCCGCACCGAATCCCCGGCCTTGGGCTCGGGGTTGGAATTGGAAGGGAAGACCAGGTCCACCGATCCGCCGTCCGTGGCCCAAAGGGCCGCCCGCGGGGCGATGTTAACGGCCGTTCCCGAGGAACCCAGCTTGTATCCAAACAGTTCTTCCGCACGTGCCGCGCGCGATGCGGCCGAGAGCGGTTCGCTGAAGGCCAGGCGCAAGCTGTCGAAAGCGGGGCCGAGATGCATGGAGGCCTCGGTGAGCACGGGTCCGATACGATCCTCAATGGGTATGATCTGCGTGGAATCCTTGCCGCCTCGGGCGCGATAGGCGGATTCGAAAGCCCCGGCACCGACGGTCAGGATGAGCTGTGAAAACGGGGTCCCTTTGAAGACGAGCGTTTTCCCGCCTTGCAGGCGCGAAGCGAGATCCGTTCCCGGAACCGCGGCGGACGAGGCCGGCCATCGGTACTTGACCGTCACGGGCAGACTCGCGGTGATGTCGCGATCATAAACGGCTTCGATGCGATCACCGCGCCCGTCTCCGTCGTCATCGTAGATGGCGGCTGAAACCAACTTAGGCAAATCCAGGGGAGGCAGGGTGAAGGTGACGTTCGCCTTGCTGGAGGTGAGAACGATATTCAGGGTGGCGCTAATATCCGATTGGCTCGCGGGATCGCCGAATACCCAAAGGGTGTCGAGACCGGTGGGCGCCGTGGTCAGGGAGGTGCCGGATGCGATTGGCGAACCGCTGCGGGATGAATCGGAGTAGATCGTGACATTGCCAGGGAAGCTGGGCGTCCAGGGAATGGCTGCGGCAACTATGGAGTCCTTGCCGCCGCCTTTATATCGATTGGCCGCTATGACGCGGATGCCGTTTCCCAGCACCGCCGTTTGCGTGGCCGGCGGTTCGAATACCACCGCGCTGCGCGCGGAGATCCGGAAGCGCACCTCATCACGCACCTTGGGATTGGCTGCCTCGAAGAAGACTATGCGGTAATCGCCGGAGGCGAGTCCGGTCACCTTTGCGGTATCGACCGTAACCGCGGCCTCTGCCACCTGGATCCCGCCGAAAGACGTGACCCCTTTGGGCAATTCCTGGATGGAGTCGCCACCCACTTTGAACAGGATGAAGGTCAGAGGGCCGGGCGTCACTTCTTTCAGGGAATCGCCCGAGCTGCCGCAAGCGCCCGAACCGCCGGTGCGCTTGATGACGCGATAGGAGACTCCTCCGGTGCCGGGCACCGTATCATGATCCAGGGCGCGCTTCTGTTTGAAGTAAATGGTGGTCTTGACGCGCAGGGAGGAACTGTTTTCCTTGCGCTCGCAGAAGAAGAAATCCCAGGGATAGGTCTGTCCATCTACTAAGCCCAGCGCTGCGAGGTCGATCTTTCCGGGCAAGGCTTCGTGCACGCCGCCCAGGTCCAGGGCCAGCTTGTTGTTGATGAATACCCATACGTCATCGTCTCCGCGGAACTCGAAGACCTGCCCCTTTTTGTAGATAAAAGTGGCATGGGACTCCATGCAGAACCCGAAATTGTGTTTATCCGTCGCGGGCAGCGTGTAGTATTGCTTGGTGACGGGATTCTGGTAACCGGAAGGGCCGCTGTTCTGATCCAAGGTGTTGAAGTCGTCAATGGGGAAATACCCGTGTACCGGAGTGTTATAGGAATCGTACTCCCATAGGCCGTCATCGCTCTTTCCCATCTCCAGGTCCACGCACGTTTCCGCACCTTTCAGGGGCATCGCCTTGGCGGGATCGGAATTGAACCAGGTGTTGAAATTGGGATTGGTATTGAGCGTGGCCGCTGAAGGCACGGGTTTCCGATCGGCCCCTAGGTTATCCTGCACCATGCCGGTTTTGAGGGCACCTCCGCCCGGGCCGTAATCGGGATGGCTCTTGGCCATATCATGAACGGTCGCCGCCATCAGATAGGTGCATGAACCCGTCTTGCCCGGATCGGCCCCGTAGATTTCGGCCGGGCTCACCAGCCACAATTGGCCGCCTTTTTCGGTGAAGAGGGCGGCGAAATCGAAGGGGGTATTGTCCCCGATACCCCCTTTGCCCAAAGTCTCTCCGTCGGCCACATTGGCGAAGTAACCCGTGACCGCGCCGGTGGCCAGGATAAACTCCGTGTACCAGCCGCAATGATCAGGGGTGACTATCATAGGCTTTCGCGTTCCGTTGAGTACGATCTCCGGGCCGCTTAGAACCCAGGGATTGAAGACATGCAGCATGCGGGGCGGCGCCGCGAGGAGGATGGGAGGTGCGGTGGCGGGCCCATGCGGATCCACGATGATCCAGATTTCGTTACCCGTGGCGAATACGTTGGCGCCGAACTGCCCATCTTTACCGAACCCGGCGCTGCCCATCTTCTGTTGGTAATCGGCGGTGCGGAAGGTGAAGTCCTTGATATAGAAAGCGACGGAATCAAGGGATATCCGGTACCAATTCCCGGATTCCAAGGGAATTGGACGTAACCCGCCTCCCAGGTCGATGGACGGCGTCGCACTATTGAACGGGTTGTAGATATGGATGATTTTCCCCTGCAAGGGGCTGGGTTCCTGCTGGGCTTGGGCTGTGCCCAGGGTGCCAATCAGGAATACCAGACTGAATACGACGAGGCGCAACGCGCCAAGGCTTTTGAAAAACAGGTATGGCATAGATCCCCTAGAATCGAATTTCCCGAAGCGGATCGCTTTTCAGCGTACCCCCCCGGCCATATTAGTTGAGTGTTCGGAGTCGGTGGTCAAGTTCACGAAATTTTCATCAAAAATCTCTTAAATTACGATAAAATCGCACTAATTTGAAGAATTCCTCCCATGGCGCTTTCAAATTTTCAAATTTCGATCCTAGTCCGTCCCCTCTACCCCCCTCTACCCTTACTAATCCTTTCCCGGGCTTCCTGATTTTTTCGAATTTCCTGCATTTTCTGAATGGTTGACAGCGGAAGTTGCAACTGCGAGGTTCTCGCACGCCGAAGCATTGGAACCGGCCCCTCCTTCGCAAAGGCCGGCCACTATTACCCGCACGGGCTTTTCCGGCGCGGAATAATCCTTGGTTCAGCGCCGAACGGGCCTTGCCGGGCCATTTCCGGGCTTATATTAGACCTAACTTTGGGGAGCTTTCTGGAACTGGAGAAACACGATGAAATCTATCTCCTTTCGCTCAGCCCTGCTTTCCGCCACCTTGCTGGCATTTTTCGCCCTGTCCGGACAAGCCCAGACCGTACCCCTGGCCAAACAGCGCGTCGAAACCATCGGCGGAAAGTCCTACCAGTTGACCTCGAAGCTGAAATCGATCCTGGTTTCCACCTTCTTCTACACTTTCAACCATAAGGATGGCATACCCAATATGACCGAGACCCTGCAGCGCGTGGGCGCGGCGGAAGGGTGGAAGGTTGACGTGGTTGCTTCCGGAGGGGATGTCACGGCCACCAAGCTTCAGGACTACCAGGTTTTCTTCGGCAACAACATTTCCAACTGGGGCTCCTCCAACAGCTGGTCGGCCGCCTCGCGCACGGCCATGCAGGACTTCGTGGAACAGCAGGGCGGGGGCATGTTCCTCATGCACGGCTCGGGCGAGTCCGGAGCGGACGTTCGCTGGTCCTGGTTCTATAACGTGGCCCATCCGATGATCTACTCCGGGGAGCTCTATCCCTCGGTGCCGGCCCCGGTTTCAATCCCCGATGACGCAAAGATCCATCCCATCATGGAAGGGGTCGCCATGGCGAGCTCGACCTGGTCCGGCGACTGGCATAAGTTCTCCAAGCTCATCACCAAGATCCCCGGAATCAATGCCCAGGTCCTGTTCACCATTGACGGAAAGAATTGCTCCGGATGCGTCAAAGGCGCGACCTCGACCTTCATCGGTTATGATGTGGACGGCGGCTACCCCACCAGTTGGACCTTTCCCGCCGGCAAGGGCACCATCGGCTATTTCATGGAAGGCCATGATTTGGAAACCATGAAAATCATGGGCCAGGCCAACTGGGACAAGTTCTTCAGGAATTTCATGTATCACATGGCGGGTTACGATACCGTCCTGGTGCCCACGAGCATCAAGTCGCCCGAGAAGTTGTCGCTGGACGCTTCCGGCGTGTCCTTCCATCCCATGAACGAGCCGGGCGTCTACATCAGCAAGCCGGGTTCCCATAGCGTGTCCCTGTTCGATGTTTCGGGACATCTGGTCAAGGAGATCCGCGGCAACCGGACTCCGGTCGACTACGATTTCGAATCCGAGCTGAAGGATGTCCAGAAGGGCATTTACGTCATGCGGGTCGTGGTTCCCGGCGGCGCCAAGTCCAAGCGTTTCCTGGTGAATTGAACCGGCGCATTCTCCTATTTGCGGTTCGCCATCCGCGTTAATGATAACGGCCGCCCGGGGAACAGGATTTTTGGTCCTACCGAGAAGGCAGGGAATCCCTTGCCATAAAACGATAGGTCATTTGCCCGAGCCCGAAGCGGCGGCAGCCTTCGGTGCCGCGGCCGCCAGGTTCTCCCGCGCCGAGGCATTGTTACTGTCGGCGGCCAGGGCCCGGCGATAGTATTCCACTGCGGATCGAACATCTCCCTGCACGTCCCGGATCATCCCGAGATCGTTCAAGGCCCCGGAATGGTCCGGCGCCAGACGCAAGGCTTGGGCGGCATAGGGCTCCGCCTCCGTGACCTTGCCCTGGCGAAGCAGGGCGAGGGCCATCCCATGGTTGAGCTCCGCATCCCCGGGCTCTGCGCCCAGGGCTTCCCCGAACCTTTCCGCCGCCTGCGCAGGTTGACCTGTCCTCAAGTAGAGGTTGGCCAGGTTCTTCCTCCCATCCTGGTTGTCCGGATCCAGGTCCAGGGACCGGCGATAGGCTTCGGCGGCTTCGGCATGGCGGCCCTGCTTGTAAAGGATATCACCCAGGAATAGATGCCCCATGGCGAAGTCCGGCTTGGCCAAGACGGCCTTCCGGTAATGTTGCTCTGCGACTTCAAGGTCCCCTTGGCCCTTGGCTTGGGTGCCAGCCAGGAAATCGGCCCTCCAATTGCCGGGTATGGCTTCGGCGAGGTTCCCGACCTGGGCTCCGAAATCCGGGCTCCAGCCCCGATATTGAGCATATCCCATATACGCCGTGGCCACGGCGAAAACCGACCAGAGCAAGGCGGGCCTCAGGTTCCCGATCAGGCGCGGCTTCGGCGTCCCGGATTCGATCTTTCCGTCTTGAACCCCCAGATCGCGACGGATCTCCTTCTCGCGCATCCTCCAGATGAAGCCGTCGTAGTAGAAGTGAAGCAGGGCCGAAGCCAGGGTGATGCGGACCAGCCACTGGGTGATTCCGGAGCCGGCCGCGACGTCTTGCGGCAATTGCACGCTGGCGAACGACGTGGCAATGCCGAGGTACCCGTAGGCCAGGATGAGCCCGG
>JBDSIO010000349.1:0-6656 GCA_039917895.1 Fibrobacteria bacterium
AAGGTGGAAGTGGTGGTCGAACTGCAGAAATGGCGGGACGGCGAGAACTACGAACGCACGGGTCTGGACCCGCTGACCACGGACGTCATCGGCGTCCCGGTCTCAAAAGTGATCATCCCCATCTCCCCGGGCAAGAACATTACGGTGATCTCGGAGGTCATCGCCATGAACATGCTCTTGAAGATGAACGGCATCGACGCCGCGAAGTTGTTCAACGAAAAGCTCATAGAGACGATGAAAAACAAGAGCCGGTTGAATTCACTGACCAGGCTGTCCACCGAGGTCTATGAATAGGCTTACTGGGTTTTAGTTAGGCCGCATTGGGTCAGGTCGGGGGTACGCCATCCCTGTTGACCACGCGTTCATTGCGCACCTAATCCAACCGCTCTTCGACACACTCACCGAGACTCCGCATTCCTCTATTTCCTTTGTCTATATAATCTATATTTGCGATAATACTGGAAAACGGAGGTTTCTGCCGGGATGGCTTTCCCCGCCAACGGCATTCAGGACATGACCAACCGCAAGAACAACATCGTGGTGGGGCTGTTCGTCATCCTCTCCTTGCTCATTCTCCTGTTCGGGGTTTATTTTCTCAAAGAGACGGTTCCGGGCCGCAAATCGGACAACTATCAGGTGCTTTTCACCCAGGTGTCGACTTTGCAGGACGGCGATCCCGTGAAAGTGAACGGCGTGAAGATGGGCAAGGTCAAGGGAATCGAGCTCGTCGGAAACCGCGTGCGTGTCAGTCTCAAATTGGATCGCGGGCTGAAGCTGCCCAAGGATTCGGAAGTGCGCATCCAGAACATCGGCCTGATGGGCGAACGCCAGATCGGAATCCAGCTCGGACAGTCCGCGGAATCCTGGCCCACCGGCGCGGAGCTGGAAGGCAAAATCGACGCCGGCATCGCCGAAACCATGGGCATCGCCGGCGAAGTGTTCGTGGAATCGGAAACCCTGGTACGTTCCCTGCGTTCCATCATGGACAGTACGGTGGGAAAGCCCGAGTTCGTCGCCAGTTTCAACAACGTGGTCAGCCAGACCGAGGAACTGAGCAAGCGTTTGAATACCTTCATCAACGACATCGATCCCAAGGTCAAACACAGCCTCGCCAATCTCGAGGACGCCAGCCAGCGCGTGCATATCCTGCTCAAGGATCAGGAAATCCCCGTCAGGACCATCATCCAGAACGGAACCGAGGTTTCCGGTAAGCTCCGCGACGTGGTCGACAAGGCCGATCGCGTGGCCGACGAGATGAACCGGCTCCTTGCCAAGGTCAACTCCAGTAACAGCACCCTGGGGGCGATGCTCAACGACTCCACCTTCTACCTGGAGCTGCGCGGCACCTTGAACAGCGCCGACTCGCTGTTCCGCCATATCGAGAAAAAGGGGCTGGACGTAAACGTGAATCTCTTCTGAAAGCATCCCATGATCAACCTGCATTGGGCGATCCACAACCATCAGCCCGTGGGCAATTTCGACTTCATCTTTGAACGCGCGTTCAACCAGGCCTATGCCCCTTTCCTGGATGTGGTCGGCTCCCATCCCAAGATCCGCATGAGCATGCACTTCTCCGGCATATTGCTGGACTGGCTGGAAACCCAACGTCCCCAGTACCTGTCAGGCCTGCGTGCTTTGGTCGAACGCGGCCAGCTGGAGATCCTGGGCGGAGGCTTCTACGAGCCCATCCTGCCGGTTATTTCCGACTCGCACAAAATAGGACAGCTCCGGAAGCTTTCGGATACCGTGCGCCGCTTGTTCGGCGCCACGCCCAAAGGAATCTGGCTGGCGGAACGCGTCTGGGAACCGACCCTGGTCAAGCCCATTTCCGAGGCGGGTCTTGAGTACGTGCTCCTCGACGGCAGCCATTTCAAGATGGTGGGGAAGACCGACGCCCAGATGGACGGCTATTTCCTTTCCGAGGATCAAGGCCATACCATCAAGCTGTTCCCGATCCACGACGTGGTGCGCGACTACGTCCCTTTCCGGTCGGTGGAAGAGGTGACGGATACCCTATTGAAGCTCGAGAAGGATCGCGACCCGAACGCCTCGGGCGAGCTGCAGGTGGTGTTCGGGGACGACGGAGAGAAGTTCGGCGATTGGCCGGGCACACACAACCACGTTTATACCGATCGCTGGCTACACCGTTTTTTCGAGAAAATCGAAGCCATGTCTGACCGCATCCGCGTGGCGCCCGTCGGAGACGGCCTGCGACCGGAAAAAAACCTGGGCTTGGTCTATCTGCCCCCCGCCTCCTACATGGAGATGATGGTGTGGGCCCAGGACGCCCACGATATCGGTAAGTTCCGCAAGGCCCAAGCCGCGGTCGCGCAATCCGAGGGACCGGAGTCGGTGAAGTTCCTGCGCGGCACCTTCTGGCGCAACTTCTTCAACAAGTACCCCGAGAGCAATCAGATCCACAAGCAGGGCATCCGCCTGGCGCGCATCCATGAACGGTTGCAGACGACCTTGCCGGCCAAGATCCGCGACGAGGCGCAGAACCATATCTGGCAGTCCGAGTGCAATTGCGGCTATTGGCACGGCGTGTTCGGCGGACTCTACCTGCCGCACCTGCGGTTCGCCCTCTACCGTCATCTCATCCAAGCCCAGCGCCTGCTGGACGTTGGCCTTTTCGCTTCCAAGGAGGATCCCCTCTGGGAGATAGCGGACTGGGACTGCGATGGCAAACCCGACTATACGCTGAACTCCCACGAAGTCTACCTGAGCCTAACCCATGAAGGGGAGATCAACCAATTTTGGCTGAAGGATACCGGCATAAACCTCTGCGATACCCTCACCCGGCGCTATGAGGCCTACCATGATCTGGTCGGCAGGAAAGCCGAGGGCGGAACCAAGCTCGAGAACTCCCTGGGCGAAAAAGAGCAGAACCTGCGCGGTTACCTCGTCTATGACAAACGCAAGCGCAATTCCGCCTCCGACATTTATTTGAAACCCGGCGTCGGTTTCGCGGAATACGCGACCCAAGCTTATGAGTCCTCCGTCCGCGTAACGGTTCGCGAGGTCGTGTTGGAGTCCCGCGCCAAGGAAACCGAAGTCGTCTTCCTCGGGACCGCGCGCACGGCGGACGGTACCATTATCGGCGTCGAGAAGCGCATCGTCCTGGTCAAAGGCTCGCCCAATCTCCGGTTCGAATGGAAGTTCACCAATCCGGTCACCAATTCAGGCAAGCCCCCGGTCGAATTCCGCTTCGGCAACGAATCCCTGTTCTGCCTGTTGGCGGGCAACGCCCATGACCGTTATATTGAATGGGGCGAGGGAGCCGTTCCGGATAAAGCCGGTAAAGCCGCGGCTGCGGCAACAGGAGCCCCGGCAAACGAGGCAGCCATACCCGTGAAAAAAAACCGGGATATCCTGGCTTCCCACGGCGAGATGCCTGGGGCCGGGAGCGCGTCCCTCACGGATGAGTGGCTCAGGCTGCGTTGCCAGGCCACCTTCCCCGGGGCCGCGGGCGCCTGGCGGGACGCCATCGAGACCGTGAGCCAGTCCGAAGGCGGGTATGAAAGGGTCTACCAGGGAACGGTCCTGGTGCCCGTGTGGGATATCAAGGTGGCCGCAGGATCCGAAAGATCCGTTGCCATGTCCATCCAAATCCGAGAGGGAATCTAGAGGCCATGGTCAGTAAAGAATTAACCGTCATCAACGATTCAGGCATCCATGCGCGGCCGGCGGCCCTTATCGTGGAAACCGCGACCAAGTTCAAATGCAATGTCATCTTCATCAAGGACGGCATGCGCGCGAACGCGAAGAGCATCATGAATATCATGCTGCTGGCCGCCGAACCCGGAGCCGTCATCCGCGTGGAGACCGAAGGAGCGGACGAGACCGAAGCCCTGGACGCCATCGAGCAGCTTTTCTCCTCCCGTTTCAAATACGACTAGCGGCAAGCGCATGTCCGGTCCCAAGCCCAATCGCGTGGTGCTGCAGGGCGTTCCCGCATCGCCCGGGTTCGCCATCGGCCCCGCATTCCTCCTCCATCCCGAGGAACGCGTGGTCAAGAAACGCGTCATCCCCCCGGAAAAGGTGGAGCAGGAGGTCGCGCGCCTTAAGCGCGCCCTGGACAAGGCGCACAAGGAAATCCTGGGCATCAAGACCCGCATCATCGGGGACGTGGGCGAATACGAGGCCCGTATCTTCGATACCCACATGATGATGCTTCAGGACGTGGAAATCGTGGCCGAGGTCATCAAGGATATCCACGAGAACCTGCATAACGCCGAATACGCGTACAGCACCCGCATCAACGCCCTGGCCGAACGCTTCGAAAGCATCTCCGGCGGGTTTCTAAAGGATCACATGAGCGATCTGCGGGACGTGGCCACCCGCGTGATCGACATCCTCATGTTGAGCGAGAACAACCTGTCCTATCTGGACGTGCCCGAGCCCGTCATCATCCTCAGCCGCAACCTGACGCCCTCGGTGTTGTCCCAGTTCAACCGCAAGAATACCCTTGGGCTTACCACCGAGGTCGGGGGCAAGACTTCGCACGTCTCCATTCTCGCGCGATCCCTGGAAATCCCGGCCGTATCCGGCATCTCCTGGTCGGGCATAGAAATCGAACCCGGCCAGACCGTGATCGTCGACGGGACCGCCGGCAATGTCATCATCAATCCCTCCCTGCGCGACATCAAGGAATACGAGTTCAAGAAGGCCGCGTTCTTCGCCATGGAGCGGGAGCTTTCCACTCTGCGGGACCTGGAGCCGATTACGACGGACGGCAAGTACATCGAGCTGTCGGCCAACATCGAATTGCCCATCGAGGTCGAAAGCGTGCTGCAGTACGGTGCCGATTCCGTGGGCCTCTACCGATCGGAATTCCTGTTCCTTACCCGCGAGGACATGCCCAGCGAAGAGGAGCAGTACCAGGCCTACAAGTACATCGGCGAGCGCATGAGCCCCCGGGCCGTCACCATCCGCACCATGGATGCGGGCGGCGACAAGCTGGTGCCCGCCCTCAAGATGGCCGGCGAGCTCAATCCATACATGGGCTGGCGTTCCATCCGCGTGTGCCTGGACAACCGGGAAATCTTCAAGATCCAGCTGCGCGCGGTGCTCCGCGCCACGGCCTACAGCAACATCCGCCTGATGTTTCCGATGATTTCCAACCTGTGGGAGATCCGCGAGACCAAGAAGGTGCTGGACGAATGCCGCAAGGAGCTGGACCGGGAAGGCATCGCCTACAACACCCAGTTGGAAATCGGCTGCATGGTCGAGGTGCCGGCCGCCGTGGTGATGGCGGACGATTTGGCCCGCGAGGTCGATTTTTTCAGCATCGGCACCAATGATCTTATCCAGTTCACTTTGGCCGTGGACCGGGCCAACGAGAAAATCGCGGAATTGTTCGAGCCGAACAGCCCGGCCGTATGGCGCCAAATCAAGAGCGTGATCGAGGTGGCCCGCCGCCATGGCATCCAGGCCTGCGTATGCGGGGAAATGGCCGGGGATCCCTTGGCCGCTTTGGTATTGATCGGCATGGGCATCGATGAACTTTCCATGGGTCCGGGGGTGCTGCTGGAGATGAAGAAGATGATCCGCTCGATATCCTATGAAGATGCGCGCATTTGCAGCGAGGCCGTCCTCAAACTCACGACCGCGGACGAGATCGGCGGCTTTTTGCGCGAGCGCTACGGCTCCAGGCTCGCCGATTTGGGGATCACCAAGTTCCCGGGCAAGCGCGCATCCCAATTCTAATCCCCTTCCCTCGCCTCCGGACGGGAATTGCGGGCGGACTGGTCCCGATGCGAACGCGTTGCACGAGAAACCGGTTCCCCTTGCCTGCTTGATTGTTAGTTTTCCATGAATGGGATTGACTGTCGGATTCCGGGCCGCGCCGGCGGTATGGATCGTGGTCGTGTTCACGGCCTTCCAGGCGTCAGCTGATCGGGCTTCGACCCGGCAAGGCGTGAAGGACGCGGCCGCTCCCGCCCCCAAGGTCCTCGCTGATTCCGGCAGGCTCCAGGAGGATTCCACCCTGGCGCATCCACCCGGCGCCAACCCTTCCAGTACTTCTTCAGTCACATCTGGCGCGAATCCCACGCCTTCCGCGCCAGCCATGCCCGTCCAGAAGTCGGCATCCGCGCCACCGCCACCCCAGCCGATTCCCAATGCCAACGTCTCCTCCGCTCCCGCTTCGGCCCCCACCGTAACTCCGCCCGCGCTACCGGCGGTTCCGGTAGTCCCAGGCGGAAACGCTTCGGTGAAATCCAAGGTCGATTCCCTGCTCAAGAACGGTTCCATCGTGACCCGGGATGAGGACAGCCTGGCCCAGGCCGAAGCCGATTCCGGTGCGCAAGTCGTTGCCGGGCCCAAACCTGGGCTGCCCTTCCTGATGAAGGTCCCCACCCGCAAAGAGATATCGGCTTTCCAGCTCGCGGTCCTTAACGCCGTGACCGCCATGGAGAAGAAAGATTACGCCAAGGCGCGCAAGTCCCTTGCAAAAGCCGAGCCTACCGAGCGCCTGGCTCAGGTCTACAAGACCATCCTGATGGCGAATGTATTCATGGGCCAGCGTGATTACGTGCGGGCCGACAGCGTGCTCCGGGCATGCTTGGAATGGGTGGGAGGCTCTACTTGGCAAAGTTACCTGCTCAACCGGCGCATCCAGATCTTCCCGTTGACGAACCCGGACGATTCCGCGC
>JBDSIO010000350.1:0-14292 GCA_039917895.1 Fibrobacteria bacterium
ATGGGTTTTCCGATTTCCCACCCTTGAAGGGTTTTCGTCGCTACGCGCAAGACCTTGGCCATTCCCGCTTGCGAAAGCCCAAGCTCGGCGCGAATGGCTTTGAAGTGGTCAAGTCGCTCATATCTGATTTTCGATTCAGGGCCGCTTTCCTCCCAAAGAGTGCGACTCTTTCCATCCTCATCCAGTATCGAAACCCTAAACCTGGTTTTCCCTGCTTTCCAATCCTTCAGGCTTTTTTCCAGACCTGCAAAACGGTTGGGCTCAGTCTTCTTTTGTTTCTTCGGGTTTCCCATTTTCATCCTTTCTTCAGCTCCGAAATAAACCGGAAAATTGTTTTTCTTTCCTCGTTGTTAAAATCCTTCCGATCGCCTTTCGCGTAGATGTCCAGGAACCAGATTTCTTTTTTCACCCTCAGAAAATAAATCACCCTTGCTCCGCCGCTTTTTCCTCTTCCACCTATAGCCATTCGAACCTTACGCGCACCGCGCAAACCCCTTATCAGATTTCCAAGGTCGGGATGCTTCTCCAGACTGTTTTGCAGAGCGATATATTCATCCTCGCTCGCAATCCGGTATAATTTTTCCGCGAAGCCATAACTCTCACGGAAGCAAAGCCGTTCATATAAGTATATACTCATTTTGAGTATATCGCAATCCGCAGTGCTAAAAAGCCTGGGAACCCCGAGTTATTGTCCATATTTCGAGAATATGGAAATCCCGGATTCAGGTCAGTGCAACCTGTCACACACAAAAGCAGAGGGGGGCTACGGCCTGAATTCCACCCATTTCGCATCGGTCCGTTGGTTCTCGTACGCTAGCTTAATCCACTCCGCATCGCGCGCGGTCTCGCCGGACACTTCCACCTGGTCGATGCCGCCGTAGAAGTCGTATCCGGCCTTGCGATTGCCGTGGCGGCCTATCACGAAACCGGGCCAGAAGCGGTAGTCGAAAGATCCCTTGGCCGCCGCGCGCGCCCACAACCTCCCGTCCACGTAGATCGCCAGGTTCGCGCCGTCGTAGGTTCCCGCCACGTGATGCCAGATCGAGTCGAGGAGGTCGATCCCTTTGGGCGTTTCCAACTGCACGGTCTCGCCGTTGAAGAAGGTGAATAGGCAGCCGCCGGCTGGGGTGAGTCGCAGATTGTAGCTGTCGCCCATGGAAAGGATATTGCCGCCCAGGGACGAGGTGCGCGTGGCCCGGACCCAAGCGGAGGCGGTGAGCCGGTCGTTGGGCTGCAGGAGCGGATTGGCCACGGGAACGGTGACGTAGTCGCCGCCCGCGAAGGACGCCCCGGCGGCGATTACTCCGGAGCGGTCGGTGGCGGCGATGCGGTCCGCGGCGGGATCGTAGCCCACCGCGTCCTTGTACAGATCGGCCGTAACCGTATCGGCCGCGTCCTCGTTCAGGTGCCAGACGCCCGCGAAGCCGGCGTCGGCGCCGAAGACCTGGCGGGAATCGGCCACCGACCCGGCGCCCGGCAGGCCCCAATGCAAAGTCAGGAACTGGGTATTGGAATTTCCGGCCACGCGGTCCACGCGCACCCAGATCTCGGCCAGGGACCCGGCGGAATCCCAGCGTTCCACCTCATAGCGCAGACGTTTCCCCTTGGCGTCGGCGAAGCGGACGTCCGCCCCGCGGCTTTGGGAGAAGTCGAAATTGCCCTTGTTCAGACGCACCAGCACGGGGAAGTCGTCCACGTTGGCGGCGACATTGGCGCCGGCGGGGGTCGTGTTCAGGTACAGTCGCCGCGAATAGGGCCAATCGGAATAATTCTCGTTCTCGAAGGCGGCCAGGCGCACGGCGCCGATGTCGGTGGTGTCGAGGGGATCGGCCGCCACTTCCACGCTGGCTATCTCGCGAGGATCCACGGCGGGGGCGCTGTAGATCGCCCGCAGGGTGTAGGTGCCCGCGGGGATGCCTTCGATGCGGAAACTGCCGGTGGCGGAATCCGCCTTCACCTGGCGATCCAGACCGTAGACCTGCACATAGGTGCGGCCATCGAAGCCTGCCGGCGGCACGATGGAGCCGGTGACGGTGCCTGTGGGCTGCAGCGCCGATTTGCCCAGCTCCACATGGGAGGTATCGCCGGTCAGGGTGCAGGGGATCAGCAGGCCCCGGGAGGCGCTATCGTTGATTTCCAGGAAATATTCCCCGCGCTTCACCGAGTCCATGCGGAAAGCCCCATTGGCGTCGGTAAGGGCGTTGAGGACCGTACCCTTCATAGCCGTAGTCTCCGATCCGGTATCGGAAAGGAAAAGCTTGGGGCGCAAGCGCACCCTGACCATGGCCGCGGGATTATGATCCGGATATTCGAACGAGCCGGCCAGCGCCACCGCTTCGGATCCACCGCCGCTCTGGGCAGTCTCGGTGGGGTGTTCCGTGCAATGAACGAAGCAGCAGGCCGCTAGCCCACCCGCAAGCGCATGGATGACGCGCCTTTCCGCTTTCAGTTTGAAGAGGCTAAGCATCATGTTTTCCCCCGTCGGGCTTCCGCGTCACCGGGAAGATCTGGAAGTTGACCTGGATGACACGCTTGGGATCGGTGCAGTTGCGGGCCAACTCCAGCAGCTCGCGCCTGAACACCTTGATCTTCCCTTCGAGCAGAGCGTAACCGTCCTCGGACAGGCTCAGGGTAAGCGCCGAGAGACTGCGCTCCTCGCGCGGGAGCTTGTCGAGCGCCACCTTGGCGAGATCAAGGGTCTCGATAATGAATTGGTTGACGGCCAGCGACCGCGTGTCATAACCCGTGGTGATGATGGGATCGGACTTCTCGTAGACGCCGTTCCCGTTCCGTTTGATCAGCTTAAGATCTTCCAGCAGCTTGACGGCCTTCTGGGCTTCGGAGGTGGTGATGGACGGTTCCAGTAGGCGTCCCAGTTCCCGGTAATCGTCGATGAAGGGGTGGAAGGCGAGCAGTTCGCGGATCACGCTATAGTACCATTTCTCGTAGAAGGCAAATTGCGTGGCGTCCACCTGCTTGAGGTTGGACTTTGGATAGGCGATGATGCGCTCGAAGTACCGCTTCTTCTCGACGTGGCCCTTGGACTGGTTGAAGAGCACCAGCAATTCCAGGTAGGCGGCCTCTTCCTTCTTCAGCTCCAGAAACTCGACGAAGCGGGCCAAGGTATGCTGGGAGATGTTGGTTTTGCCTTGCAGGATTTGCGCGAAGGTGCCGGTGGATTTGAAACCGAGGGCTTGGGCGATATGCCTGTGCGTGAATTCCCTGTGCAAAGCCCGTTTTGCTTCGTAATAATCCCTTAGGAATTTGCGGTAATCAGTATAGGCGTAAAGATCAATCATGGGGATTCTGTCTAAATATACCCGTTTTATAACCTCTCACCGTAGATTTCCCTCCTATTTTGCTTCGTGTCGAAATTCCGGCGACCCAAACGCTTTTCAAACGCTTTTTCTTTCAATGAGAAACTTTTTAAACTCAAATGCGTCCCAATTCGCCCAAATAGCTTTTGGGAACGAAAGTTGGATTGTGCTATGTTTAACCGTTGGCCCGCCTAGATGACATATTATCAGCCTTCGACATGACAAAATGACGACCTTAGCACAAACCGAAGCCGAAGCAGGACCCGTCGTGGAAAACCAGCATCCACTGAAAACCACCTTGCTGGCTTATAAAAAGGAGTCGCTGCAATCGTTCGCGCTGCTTCTCAAGAGCGCCGAGATCGGTCCCTTCCTGCAACTGTTCGCGAGCAATTTCGGAAACGTGGACAAGCTCCAATGCGACCTGGCCCTAGCCATCTTCAGCCCCGGCGACGACCTGGAAACCTTTGTCCATGACGTCGCGACCTTGAAGCTGATCGCCAAGGTGCCCTGCCTGCTCGCCATCGTGAACGAGGGCGGGATGGCCCAGGTGTCCGAGGCCAAGATGGAGTTGGCCGTCGACGATATCCTTTATCTCCCCCTTCCCGCCCATGAACTGGGCAAGATCCTCAAAACCTACGTGGCCTCGCTCCGCATCGAGCACAAGAAGAAATCCCAACGCGTGGACTTCTCCCGCAAAGCCCAGGCCCTCGGCGTCATCCTGGTCGAGAACGGCATCATCACTTCCGTCCAGTTGAAGAAGGCCCTGGACTTCCAGAAGGAAACCACCAACCTCCGCTTGGGCGATGCGCTGGTCTCCCTGGGGTTCATCGACGAGTTCCAGAAAACCCACTTCCTGGCCAGCCAGCTGGGCGTGCCCGTGGCGACCCCGAAGCAATTCGCCTCCGCCGATCTCAACGTGGTGGCCTTGATCCCGGAGCGGGTGGCCCGCGAGTATCATTGCATAGGCCTGGAGAAGATCGATGACGAATTAGTCGTGGCCATGTTGGACACTTCCAACCTGCGCCTTCTGGACAACCTCCGCGATCAGACCGACCTGCGCATCACCCCCATCCTGGGCACCTTGGAAGACATCACGGTCTCGATCGAACGGTACTACCGCGACATCGCGTCCCACCGCAGCGCCTCCGATTTGATGGCCGATCTCGCGACCGAGGTCCAGTACATCAAGAAGGTCGAAGAGGAGATGGGCGTCGAGGAGGCCGCCAGCGCCGGCGCCGAACTCGGCATCATCAAGCTGGTGAACATGCTCATCGCCAACGCCGTGCGCGACCGCGCCAGCGACATCCATATCGAGCCCATGGAAAAGGAGCTGACGGTGCGCTACCGCATCGACGGCGAGCTGCGACGGGTCATGTCCCCGCCGCGCCATTCCCACCAGGCCATCGTCACCCGCATCAAGATCCTCTCCGACCTGAACATCGCCGAGCGCCGGCTCCCCCAGGACGGGCGCATGGTAGTCAAGATCGGCCTCAAGGAAGTGGACGTGCGCGTCTCCATCCTGCCGACCATCTTCGGCGAGAAGTGCGTGCTGCGCATCCTGGACAAGGAAGCCTACGAAAAGTCCATGTACAACCTGGGCTTCACCGATCACGAGCTGAAAATCTTCCGCGAGAATATCTCCAAGCCCCACGGCATGATCGTGGTGACGGGACCGACCGGTTCGGGCAAGTCCACCACCCTGTACTCAGCCCTGCAGCAAATCAAGGACGTGACGTCCAATATCATCACGGTCGAAGACCCGGTGGAATACCATATGGAAGGCGTGACCCAGGTGCCGGTGAACGCCGCCATCGGCATGTCCTTCGCCAACGCCCTGCGCTCCATCCTGCGCCAGGATCCGGACACCATCCTCATCGGGGAAATCCGCGATAACGAAACGGCGGACATCGCCGTCAAGATGGCCCTTACCGGCCACATGGTATTCTCATCCCTGCACACCAACGACGCTGCCAGCGCCGTGGCGCGCTTCGTCGACATCGGCATCCCGCCCCTTTTGCTCGCCTCCTCGCTCAACCTGGTGGTGGCCCAGCGCCTGGTGCGCAAGATCTGTTCGCGCTGCAAGGCGCCCTATACTCCCCCGCAGGAGATGATCGATCAGCTGAACATTAACGCCAAGGTTCTGGCGGGCGAGGTGAAATTCCATGTGGGCGAAGGCTGCGTGACCTGCAACGGCGTGGGCTACCAGGGACGTATCGGCATCTTCGAGATGCTGAACGCCTCGCGCGAGATCAAGAAGCTCATCCTCAAGAACGCCTCAACCATGGAGATCCAGGACTGCGCCGAGCGCGAGGGCATGAAGACCCTGCGCCAGGCCGGCATCGAACTGGTGCTCAAGGGCGATACCACCATCGAGCAGGTGCTCGCGGCGACCACGGAACTGTAGGAAGATCATGGGCGACAAGACGAATCGCGGGGATCTGGAATGGGATGCGCTTCCCACTCCGGTTCCCATCAATCGTATCGAAGCCGGCTTCGAGCCGCAAGCCGCCACCAGCGACCCTTCCGGTTCGCCTTCGGAAACGGTCCTCAGCGCCGACCCCGAAGCCCTGGTCAACGCAGCAGATGCGCCGCCCTTCCCGGAAGCCACCGTGCAAATGTCCGGACATGGCCTGCCCGCCGAATCGCAGGCAACCGACAATCCCCCAACCCTCCAGATGCCCGCTCAGTCTTCCTCGTTTTATGTGACGGGCGGAACCGGCGGCGGCAGCCGAGCCAAAGCCGAGGCTGAGGCCGAGAAAAAGGCCGAAGTCGAAAAGGAGGAAGCCGGACAGCGTCAGCGTCTTGAGCAATGGATGGAAAATGCCCGCAAGCGCGTGCTCGCGGCCGATGAGGATTTGACTCCGCCTTCCGCGCACATCCGCAGCCGCAAGGAGCTTTCGCCCAGCCTGCACCGTCTCCTGGAATTGCAAAAGACCATCTGGGTGGACGGCCCGTCCCTGAATACCGATCCCGCGAATGCGGGCGCAGGACCGGTAAAATTTCCGGCGTCGCTCGATCCCATGGCGACCATCTCCGTGACCAGGGAAGAGTTCCTGAGCCTGGGACCCCCCGCGCAGCCGACCATGCGCGAGCAAGCCCTGGACCGCCAGGCGCAACAACAGGCCGCCCAACTCGCGGCCATCCAGCGGTCCGGGAAACAGCCCGGCAAGCAGGCATCCGCCGCGCCCAAGGAGGAAACGCAGAACGCCCTTACCATGCACACGGCGCCTGCAGGCGCCCGTAGGGCAGGATCCCCCGGAACCCCAGGATCCCAAAAGAACGGGGAAACGGTTTTCCAGACCATGACTCGCGAACAGGCGCTGAGCCGAAAAGTGGCCCATCTGCGCATGGTCGCTGAAGGCGCCGAGAACACCTTGGCCATCGGTCCTGTCGAACAGCAGTCCGAACGTCCAGGCGTCCCTTATAAGATCGCCGTCGTCGTCATCGCCACCATCTGCCTATTGGGCATCGCTCTGTTCGCCGCTACCCAAGCCGGTCTCTTCGACGGCCTGGAAAACCGCCTCCCCTTCCTGAGACCCAAGGTCTCGGCCGCGCCTCGCCCCGTTCCCGGGCCCCCGGTTCGAGCCTCATCCGCGGCACGGCGCCCCGCCCCGTCCGCGACCCACCCCGCTTTGGAAACCGCACCCGGAAACCAGCCGCATCCCCTAGGTAACCCAGCGGCTACTCATGCGGAAACCTCCGCCGGAACCCGCAAGCCGTCGTTACCCAAGCCACGCGCCAAGGCCGCAAACGGGGCCGAGGCCATCCTGCGGGCATCGATCCGGGCCGCGACCAACATCGAAACGGAAAACCTCGTGGAGATGTATAACCGATATGCCCTCGGTTTCCCGGGCCTTTCCGGCGAGGTACTCATCCGCCTGATCGTCGATCCCAGCGGCCGCATTCTCGAGGGTTCGGTCGTGAACAGCTCCACCGGCGTCGAAGCCTTCGACCAGGAACTGCTGCGCAAGATCCTCGACTGGCGTCTGCGCGCCTTCCCTGAGTCGCATCCCAAGGCCATTACCGTACCCTTTCTCTTTCCCCTGCAAGGACGTTGAAGCGCATCATTAATTATATTTCGGCAATGCCTTCCGAATATCTGGGACCCCTTTCCGTAACTCCGACGTTCCGTCCGTTTCGGAAGCTCACGGGGCCCTTCCTTTGCCTCGCCTGTATCCTTGGCGTCCTGGTGCTGAGCGGCTGCGGCGGATCCATGAACATGAAGAAGTCCGAGCAGGGATTGACCGGCTCGTTCACGACCTACGGACCGCCAGTCGCGATCGCCGATTGCGAACACCTGGTCACGCAGGCCGAAAAGTACGATTGCAGACACGACAACCAACGCGTGATCGAAGAACCCTACGGGAGCGAACTGGTCATCCGGAACCTGGGCACCCGGGAAAGCGTCAAAACCAGCCTGGACGCGAAGGGTTCCTTCAAGGCGGAGTTGTTGCCCGGCAGTTACGAGATTTGCCTGAACGGCGAGTGCAGCGACCCGCTTGATGTGCGTATGGGCGAGTTCACGACTTACGGCCAGCGCCTGCCCAGGCCGGCCGCTTCCGGCACCTCCGCCGCTCCTTCCTCTTCCGACACCGCCCCCACCGCGCGTTAGTCCAGGATCCCGATCACCGCGTAGGGCATGACCGCCGCGGAAAACGTGTTGCCAAGGAGCGCACTCTCGGCGGGCTTGCAGCAGGCGTATCGAACCTTGCTCAAAGCACGCTGCGGACAGTTGGGGTTTTAAAGCGGGAAACTAGAAGCATCCCTTCAGCAGCCACAAGGCGAAAATCAAGATCAGTGCCGCCGACACCAGTCCCGTGACTATCCGGCCCGGCACGGACGCGGGCTTGCGGAAGCCTTCCCGCTCCAGACCGTCCTCGTAGCCTTCGTCTTTCCCCTCTTCCGGCAAGTCGATGCCATCCAGATAGGTGTCCTCGGACCAGCCGGTGCGATCGTCGGACCCGCAATGCTTGCATGACACGGCCTTGCGCGCGATGCGCTCACCGCAATGAGGACAAGCGACCCAATCTCCTGACATTGGGAGGAAAATAGCAACTCGCACCCGCAAGGGGAATCAGGGGTTTTCGCTGAGGATATCGGCGGAGAGGCGGCGATGGGAGGGATCGGCCTCCGGGAGCGAGACCAGGGCTTCGCGGCACCACCGCATCGCAACTGACGCCGATCGCAAAGGCCCACGGTGGGCGGAATTTCCGTTGCTGCCGTCGGTAGCCATCCAGGAAGCGAACTCCAACAGCAGGCTGCCGATATAGGTGCGCGCGAGGCCGAAAGCGAAGGGGCGCGCCAAGGCTTCGGCATATTCCGGTTCCGTCCCATCCATACGCTTGCGGGCTTCCTGCAGGGTTTCCAGGGCCTTGCGGACCCGGCGGACGCTGTCGGCCAGCGCATCGCCCTTGACCTTGCGCAAGCGCTGTGCGACGTCTTCAGCGAAGGGCTCGAAGGCGCCTTCCTTTTCCATGGCGCTCAGCACGTCCAGGGCCAGCACATTGGTGGTGCCCTCCCAGATTGGCAGCACCATGGTATCGCGCATGAGCACGGGAATGCCCGTATCTTCCACGTAACCGGCGCCGCCGAAGGACTCCATAGCCTCGGCGACGCAGCAGACGGCCCGCTTGGCCGTGAAGAGCTTGGCCACCGGCGTCAACAGCCGCAAGAGGGCGGCCTCGCCTTCCACGGTTTCGCCCACCTCCTCGCGGCCGAGCAGCAGAGCCAGATGGAAGGTAAGATGGAAACAGCCTTCCCATTCCACCTGCATGCGGGCGAGTGTCTCCGTATGGGCCGGCAGGCCGAGCAGGTTAGTTCCCGAGGCTTGCCTCCGCGTCGCATAGTCCTTGGCCAGCGCCAGGGCCCTGCGCATATACGCCACGGCGTGGATGGAATTGTGCAGGCGGGTGAGATTGAACAGCGAGGACAGCTTGCGGACGCCGTGGCCCTTCTCGCCGACCAAGCGTGCCGGCGTGCCGTCCAGGATCAGTTCGGCTGTGGGCAGCGCGTGGGTGCCGAGCATCTCCTTGAGGCGGTTGATGCGGATGTTCTGAAGCCGTCCCGATTCGTCAAAAAGCTCCACGTAGAAAAGGCTAAGGCCGGCGCTGCCGTGAGCGGAACCCTCGATGCGGGCCAGCGTCAAGGCCATGGATGAGGCGGGGGACGTAAAACTCTTGATGCCCTGGAGGGAGTAGAGCGATCCAAGTTTCTTGGCCGTGGTTCCGGTCCGAGAGAGATCCGATCCGCCCGCGGGCTCGGTCATCCAATGGCCCGCGGTCTGGAACCGCGCCGGGTTGCGGGAGAGCAGCCGGCTGAGGGCGCGATCTTTGAGCGCATCGTCGCCGTGCAGTTCCAGGGCGCGGGCGGCGCCGTCGCTCATGGCCAGCGGACTTGTAAACCAGGCGGCGTCGGGGTGGAACATGTAGAGGCGGGAGAACTGATGAAGCCGGGAATAGGATCCCGAAGCGCGTTCATAGGCGATCGAAACCAGGCCTTCCTGGGCGGCGATATCCTGCAGGCCCTGCCAGGCGCCGCTCACTTCGATTCTGTCAATGCGGTTTCCCCAGGCATCGAAGGGCGTGTGGCGCGGAGGTTGAGCCTCCGCGCGGCGACCGAGTTCTTGCACTTCATCGAGGACGCGTTGGCCGAAGGCGAGCAATCCCGGAGCCAGGCTCTCCTGGAGATCCGCAGGCAGCCGCCAGCGCAGAAACGCCTGCAGGATTGGATCTTCCGCGAAGGGGTTCCCGAGGACGGGACCCGCCTGCCTGAATTCTTCCATGCCCCTAAACTATCTTTCTTCCGTGGGCGATGGTTTAGATTTCAAAGTGCGAAGTGAAAAGTTCCAAGCGCAAATTTACAGGAATAAGCCATTGTTCGGGATTTTCCCCAATTTGAAATTTGCACTTTGCACTTTGACTTTTGAACTCTCCCTTATTTTATGACCGACCCCCTCAGCCTATTCCATCCCCTGATCCGCAAGTGGTTCAGCGAACAGCTTGGGACGCCGACGGACATCCAGGCGCAGTCCTGGCCGCGCATCGCGGAAGGCCGCCACGTGCTGCTGACCGCGCCCACGGGCAGCGGAAAGACTCTGACGGCCTTCTTGTGGGCCCTGAACCGCTTCGCAACCGGCGCCTGGGCGGCCGGCGCGACCCGTATCCTCTACGTGTCTCCTCTCAAAGCCCTGAACAACGACATCCATCGCAATCTGATCGCCCCCCTGGAAGCCATTCGGGCCGTTTTCCACGCGGCCGGCGAGGCCTTTCCCGAGGTTCGCGTGCGGGTGCGCAGCGGGGATACGCCGGCCACCGAGCGCCGCCGCATGCTAAAGAGCCCGCCCGATATCCTGATCACGACCCCGGAAAGCCTGAACCTGCTGCTGATTTCCGCTGCGGGCCGGGATTCCCTCCGCGATCTCTCCGTGGTGATCCTGGACGAGATCCACGCGGTCGCGGGAAGCAAGCGGGGAACCCATCTCATCACCGCCGTGGATCGGCTGGTTCCATTGGCCGGGGAATTCCAGCGCATCGCCTTGTCGGCCACGGTCAAACCCTTGGAAACGGTGGCGGCCTGGGCCGGGGGATACGTTCTGGGCGAAACCGGGTACGTCCCCAGAACCGTCGAACTGATCCGTTCCCGCGCCGTGAAATCCTATGCGTTACGCGTGCGTTACCCTGCGGGGGAGTCCGCGGTCTCCGGCTTCGGCCGTCCGCCCCGGGATCGCCAGGGGGGGATCGCGGATCCGGGAGGCGGCGGGGCGCCGGTCGGCGGGGCGCCGGGCGGCGATGCGCCGCAGGACGGTTGGACCGTGATGGCGGCGGAACTCAAGGCGCGCATCGCCGACGCGCGTTCCACCCTGATCTTCGCCAACAACCGCCGGCTTTCCGAGCGCCTTGCGCGGTTGATCAATGACGGCGAAGCCGTCCCGCTGGCCTACGCCCACCACGGATCCCTGTCGCGGGAGATCCGCGCCGTGGTGGAGACGCGCATGAAGGAAGGCTCCCTGCCCGCCATCGTGGCCACCAACTCCCTGGAATTGGGCATCGATATCGGCGCCCTCGATCAGGTGATCCTGGTGCAGACTCCCTTCAGCGTGGCTTCGGCCCTGCAGAAGATCGGGCGCGCCGGCCATGGGGTGGGCCAGACCAGCCGCGGCCTGTTGTTCGCTTCCCACGGGCGTGATCTGCTGGACGCGGCCGCCGCCGTCCGCTGCGTTCTCACCGCCGATCTCGAGGAAACCCGGATGGTGGAAGGGCCCCTGGATTTGCTGGCCCAGATCCTCCTGTCCATGGCCGTCTCCGGGGAGTGGACGCTGGACCGGCTCTATGCATTCGTACGCACCAGCCATCCCTACCGCCATCTCCCGCGTTCCCACTTCGACCTCGTGATGGAAATGCTGGTGGCAGGTTCGCGGCCACTCGCATTCGCGAACTCAAACCCCGCCTGACCGTCGATGCCGTGGACGGCAGCGTGCGCGCGGGCAAAGGCGCGGCCCTGGCGCTGGCCCTGTCCGGCGGCACCATCCCCGACCGCGGGCTCTATACCTTGCGTCACGCGGAGTCGCGCTCCCGCATCGGCGAACTGGACGAGGAATTCGTCTGGGAGCGCCGCGAGGGCGATCTCTTCGCCCTGGGCAGCCAGAGCTGGCGCATCGTGAACATCATCGCCAACGAAGTGGAGGTGGTGCAAGCTGATCGGCCCGCGCAGATGGCGCCTTTCTGGCGGGCGGAGGAACGCGACCGCGGCCTCCATCTGTCGGCCCGGGTGGGGGAATTCTTGGAGACGGCGGACGGCCGGTTGGGGGACCCCGGTTTGGCGCGGGAACTGATCGAGGAACACGGACTGGAAGCGCCCGGCGCGGAGGCGTTGCTGGGCTATCTGCGGCGGCAGCGCGAAGCCACGGGAACCTCCCTCCCGCATCGGCATCATCTGCTCATAGAGGAAGCCGGCCTGGCTCCCGGCGGGAGTTCGGGTCCGGGCAAGTTCAGGGGCGGTGGCAAGGGCAAGAGTAAACATAAAGACGATGGTAATAGCGGCGGCGCAGGCGATCGTCTGATCGTCCTGCATGCCATATGGGGCGGGCGCCTGAACCGTCCCTGGGCCTATGCCATGGCCGCCGCCTTCGAGGAACGCCACGGTCTGCCTCTGGAAATCATTTCCGGCGACGATTGCCTGCTGGCGACCCTGCCGGAAGGCATCGAACCTGGAAGCCTGATCGATCTCGTCAACGCGGATACTCTGGAAAGCCTGATCCGCAAGCGTCTGGAGCATACGGGGTGGTTCGCGGCGCATTTCCGCGAGAACGCCGCCCGCGCACTCCTGCTACCGCGTTCCACTGCGCGCTCCCGCGTGCCCTTGTGGCTCAACCGCATCCGTTCGCGGAATCTCCTGCAGGCGGTATCGGCCCTGCCGGACTTTCCCATCGTGTTGGAGACCTGGCGCGAATGCCTGCGCGATGAGTTCGATTTGCCCGCGCTCAAGGCCAGGCTGGAGGAGATCCAGTCCGGTGTGATCCGCATCGGGGAGGCGCGCACCGGCCGACCCTCGCCCTTCGCCGAAAGCCTGATTTGGAAACAGACCAACAGTTCCATGTACGAGCACGATAAGCCCGCCGAAACGTCCGGCGGGTCCGGGGATGGAGCCGGTCGCGGGGATCTGCTGCGCGAGATCGCCTTTTCCGCTCCCCTGCGTCCGCGCATCCCCCGCGTCGTGATCGCAGACTTCGAGGCCAAGTCCCTGCGTTTGGCTCCGGGCTATGCGCCCCAGGACGCGGGCGAACTGGTGGAATGGGTCAAGGAGCGCGTGCTGATCCCTTGGAATGAGTGGCTGGCGCTGCTGCCCCGTTGCGGGATCCCGCAAGCGCAAGCGGAGAAGCCGGAGAAGCCGGAGAAGCCCATAAAGACCGGCGCCGAGGACGCTCTCCGGGCCGCATACCTGGATCGCCTGGGTTCGCGTCTATTGGGGGTGAAGCTGCCCGGCGCGGACATTAATTTCGTCGCCCCGGTGGAAAGCCTGCCACGGCTGCTCGCCTCCTTACGGATCGATTCCGGCGATGTCGTCTTCAGCCACGCTCTGGAAGGCATGGGGTATGGCGGGGCGGTTGCTCCGGAAGCGGCCCTGCGACATCTGGAGCGCCTGACCGCGACTGGACTGGCGAACATACAGCCGGATTCCGCAGGGCTGGATTTTGATCCCGGCGCGGACCTGGGCGGGGAGCATTCCATACCCAATCCCGCGCCGGCCATCGCCCAATGGCTTCGCGCGTTCGGACCAGTACCCTTAGCATTACCCAGGGGGATTTTCGGGAACGCCTTCGCCATCGTCGAGGAGGCAGTCGGCGAACTCGTCGACGGGGATGGCGCCGTCCATGACGTACTGTCGGAAGACGCTGTCGGTCCGGAGCTGTGCGATGCCGGCAACCTGGAAATACTGCTCCGGCTCATGCGCCGCAGGGCACGGCCGGAATTCCGCACCTTGCCGGCGGAACGCCTGCCCTTGTTCCTGGCCGCCTGGCAAGGCGTGGCCGAACCCTCACGCGACGCCCAGGGCCTGCAGACCGTCATGGAAAAACTTTTCGGTTACCCCGCCCAGGCCGCAGCGTGGGAGACGGACATCCTGCCGGCCCGTTCCGTCCAATACCTCCCTTCCCGTCTGGACGAGTTGTTCCGCGACAGCGATCTGGCGTGGACCGGCCGTGGCAAGGAACGCATCGCCTTCGCGTTTCCCGAGGATTTGGATCTCTTCCCGACTGCGGCCGATGACGCCCCCTTGCCTCCTGATCCGCAGCTTGTCTCTGGCATCCTGGACGAGGCTGTTCCGGGACGCCTTGATTTCCAGGCGCTGGCCGCGCGCTGTCCCCTGCCTTCCGATCGCATCGCGGACGCGCTGTGGGACCTGGTCTGGCGCGGACGTATCACCAATGATACCTATGCCGTCCTCCGTAAAGGCATAGAGGCGGGCTTCAAGGCGGCCC
>JBDSIO010000351.1:0-3147 GCA_039917895.1 Fibrobacteria bacterium
GATGAATTCCTTCAGTTCGCCGTAGGCCTGCAGATTCCCGTATTCAGGGAACTCACCGCGGATGTTGGCGGGCGCGCGGAAGAACGTAGCCACGTCCGCCTCCTTCAGCATGTGGATGTCATTGTAAGAATCCCCGGCCGCGCAGGTGCGGATGTTGAGACCGCGCATGGCCTGGACGGCCTTAGCCTTGGCATTGTCCTGGCGCAGGGCGTATTCCAGGCGTCTGGTCGCGGGGTTATACGAGATATTGTGGCAGAAAAGGCTGGGACGTCCCAGTAGCTTCATGAAATGCCCGGCAAACTCGCTGAAGGTATCGGAGAGGATCACCAGCTGGTAGCGCTCGCGTATCCAATCGATCATGTCCGCCGCGCCTTCGAACACGTCCAACTCCGCGATATAGCCCTGGATCGTCTCCAAGGTGACGTCGTGGGCCTCGCAGATGTCCAGGCGCCGATCCATCAGCTCGCGATAATCCTTGACGTCGCGCGTAGTGAGGTTGAGTTCCTTGATCTGCGTGCGCCGCGCCACGTGCTGCCAGATTTCCGGGGTCAGCACGCCTTCCATGTCCAAGCAAACGATTTTCATCCGGTTGTTCCGATTAATGGTTCAGGTCGAGACCGAAGGCCAGGGGCCGGTTCGCCGGCCAAGGGAAGGTTGCCGCTTCGGGCGGCCGGACGGGTTTCACAGATCGAATTCGCCGCCCGGTCCCATGCCGGCGGTCCCTTGGCCGTCGGAACGCGGATTACCCGGTCCCGCAGGGGGCGTGATGATGCCGAAGTTGCGCTCGTAGCGGGATAGGTTCTCCTGCAAGGTCGCAATCAGGGATTTGGCATGCATGGGCGTCATGATGATGCGGCTGTACACCTTGCCCTTGGGCGGCCCCGGCAGCAGGCGCGCGAAGTCGATGACGAATTCGGAGGGCGAATGCGAAACCAGCACCAGGTTGGAATAAATGCCTTCCGCGGCGGCTTCGCTAAGCTCGATATTGATGTGCTGCTGCGGATTGTCTTTGTCTTCGAATTCGCTGTTGGGCGCGACCATGAAAGGGCTCCAGCGGGCGCCGCGGCAGCGGCGGCCCGGGAGAAATATAGTATAGGCGTCTCCCCGGGGTCAGAAATACAGGGCCGAAGCGGCTCCCCGCTCCAAGTTGAGTGCGCTCAGGTTTTCGCCATAGGTCTTCCCAATGCCCGTATCAATGCAATAAAGCTGTTCCCCGTACAGGGGCAGGATGCGGCCCGGCTGGGACCGGTCTATCACCGAGGTGGGCGTGTGCCCCACCACCATGCGTTCGCAGCCATGGTAATCCAGCACTTCGCGCAGCTCAGACCCTCGATCGTCGCTGGCCCGCAGGGTGAAGTCGCGGTTCCACTGCGGTCCGTCCCGGCGTAGCATCACGTCCTGTCCCGCGCGGCGCGTCCCGCCGTCGGAAAGCTCATTACGCACGCGATCGTTCAGCTCCTCAAGCGGCATGAACCCGTGTTCGCGGTTCAATCCGGCGTGGACGAAGAGCTGGCCATTGATGGACACGGCCGAATCATGGCCGAGCAGCCACGACCCCACCTTGCCGCCGGGGGACAATGACGCGCGGAACTCCCTGGCGCCCAGCATGTCGAGGCGCTTTCCATATTTGCTTTCCGGACTCGCCGGTTTCGACGCGGCCGCTTCGCCGTCTCCCGCATCGGCCCCATCCCACGATGAAGGACGCTCTGCGTCGTTGCCGGATTCCGATTCGGAGCTTGGGGTGCGTTGCGCGCCTTGTCCGCCTTGTCCGAGCAGATCCTGGTCGGACAGATCCCGGAACTCCTCCAGGGTATTGTATACGATGAGCCCGCTCATCGACATGGCCTCATGGTTGCCGAGCAGCACGTGAACGCGCGAGCCGAACGCCGTCGCCTCCGTTTCCAGGCGCTTGAGCAGCTTGAAGATTTTTCCGGGTTCGCCGCCTCTGCCCAGGATGTCGCCGAGCTGCACGAGATGGGTATCCCAGGCGCACCAGTGACCGCGCGCGTCGAGAATGCCCGACTCGCGCAAAATGCGCTTGAATCCCGCATGGTTACCATGCAAATCTCCGATCGCGAGGATGCGGCCGACTCCGGAAAATACGCCTTGGGTCATGCTTGCTTGGGCCTTTTTGGGTTTCCTGGAGTCAGTATATGGGACGGCCCGGCGGCGGACCACTCCTATCGTCCGGCCTCGGCCATTTTCTAGTTTATTGACGTCCGGTCCCCATCCAAAGTCCTATATTTCCGGGCTCGGCGGGACTTCCGGACAGGGTCCGTTATCTAAAGCCGATAGGCGAAAAGGCGGTCGGGTTGGAACGTATCAATGACGAATGCGGTGTGATGGGCGTTTTCGGCGGGCCCGAAGTCACCCGCCGCGTGGTGATGGGCCTTTACTCGCTCCAGCACCGCGGCCAGGAAAGCGTCGGCGTCGCCACCACCAACGGCGAACACATCCGGGTCCTCAAACGCATGGGGCTCGTCACCGAGCTCAACCGCGAAGAGAAGGAAATCGAGTCGATGACGGGCATCGCCTCCATCGGCCACGTCCGCTACTCGACCACGGGCAATTCCAACATCAACAACGCCCAGCCCATGCTCGTCGCCACCAAGCGCGGCCAGCTCGCGGTGGCGCACAACGGCAACATCGTCAACGCCCCGGAAATCCGCAAGCGCATGGAAGAGGAAGGCAGCATCTTCCAGAGCACCTCCGACACCGAGATCATCCTGCATCTCATCGCGCGCTCGCAGAAAGCCTCGCTCATGGAGGCCATCACCGACACCCTGCGCCAGCTAACCGGCTCCTTCTGCCTGGTTTTCCTCACCAACAAGGAAATCTACGTGGCCCGGGACGGCTTCGGCATCCGTCCGCTTTGCCTCGGCCGCCTGGACAAGACCTGGGTCGTGGCCTCCGAGACCTGCGCCCTGGACCTGCTCGGCGCCAGCTACGTCCGCGACATCAAGCCGGGCGAACTATGCCGCATCAACGACAACGGCCTCGAGTCGACCACCTTCACTACAAAGCCGCACCGCGCCCATTGCGTGTTCGAGTTCGTCTACTTCGCCCGTCCCGACTCGCGAATCTTCGAGGAAAGCTGCGACAAGATCCGCCGCAAGATCGGCAAGGCCCTGGCCAAGGAACATCCCG
>JBDSIO010000352.1:0-2144 GCA_039917895.1 Fibrobacteria bacterium
CAAGCTTGTGGAAACGCGTGAGTACGTCAGCGAGGATGGTGGAATACGAGTGCCCGATATGGGGCGCATCGTTCACGTAGTAGATAGGCGTGGTGACGTAGAAGGTTTTCGGCTTGGTCATGGATCGTCTTTCCGGATCAGAGGTGCTTTTCCCGGTGCAGGGAAAACAGGATTTCTTCTTTTTCCAAATCCTCGTTGTAACGTCCGCCTTCGATGGCGAATCCCAATTTGATGATCAAGGTTACGGAAAAGTCCGATTTTTAAAGACATCAGCGGCCCGCCTTGGTCAGTCCCACCACGTCCCCGATGACGAGCAGGGTGGGGGAGTCGAATCCCAATCGCGCGGTCTCGCCTTGGATCTTCGCCAGGGTCGAAATGCAGACGCGCTGGTCGGGCAGGGTCGCGTTCTGGATCGCCGCGACCGACGTATCCGCCGTCCAGCCCTGGGCCAGGAAGGACGGGACGATTTCAGCCAAGCGGTGCAAGCCCATCACCAATACGATGGTATCGGCCTTGGGAACCTCGGTATTGGTTTGCGAATACGCCATACCGGACATGACCGCATAGGAGCGGGCGATACCGCGATGGGTCAAAGGGATGCCGGCCCAGGTGGGCCCTCCCGTGACGGAACTTACCCCGGGGATGACGGTCCAGGGGATCCCCTGGGACTCCAGCGCCAGCACTTCCTCCCAGCCGCGGCCATAGATGAAGGGGTCGCCACCCTTGAGGCGCACCACGCGTTTGCCCAGACGGGCATGCTCGATAAGCTGGGCCTCAATGTCCTCTTGGCGGGCGGATTCACCCTGCCCCGTATGGCCGCGTTTCCCGGCCGGGATTAGACGGCACTCGGCCGAAGCCAATTGCAGCGTTTCTTCAGGAATCAGGCGGTCGTGGATGATGACTTCGGCTTGACGCAAGATGTCCGCGGCCAGAACCGTAAGCAGGCCGGGATGGCCCGTACCCGCGCCTACCAGGGCTACGGCGTGAATCAACGGGACTCCGGCGGCTGCGGCTTCCCCGGCTTCCGTGACCCGATAGGCTTTCGAGGTTTCATCTGATTCCGCGCCGGAGGCGGCCGACCCATCCGGAGCCTGACCGCCGGTCGTGACTTTCGCCAGGATTTCGGACAAATAGCGTTCCACCTGAGCCGCGCCTTGCGCCTGGAGGTCTTCCACCAGCTTACGGTAAGGGAGTTCTTCAAGGATTTCCGCTGCTAGGCCCGCCGCCGCCCTCTCGCGCAACGCATTCCGGAAAGGGCCCAGCAAGGCCGCCAGTTCCGCTACCGATTCGCCAAGCGTGGCCGAAAGCAGCCGCTTAAGATGTCGGGTGAGGCCCGGGGCCGCACCGCCGGTGCTGACCGTGACGATAACCTCGCCCTTACGTATCACCCCGGGTACGTGGAAGTTCCCTTCATGGGAGGCGTCGGCGACGTTGCAGAGGATGTTGCCGCGACTGCACAGGCCCGCGATTTCCCGGTTGACAGCGGAATCGTCCGTGCAGGCGAAAACCAGGTAGCGCCCCAGCTCGTCTCCGGATTTAAATGGGCGCAGGATTAAATGCAGCACTCCGGCCAAACGCTCCACCGAAGGGCTGGGTTCCGGGGCCACCACCGTGATGTCCGCGCCGCAGCGCAACAGTTCGGTCAATTTGCGGGCCGCCACGGCGCCCCCGCCGGCCACCAGCACAGCCTTACCGCGCAGATCGACAGCGAGGGGGTAGAGGATGCGGGACATGGGGGAAAAAGTTAGAAATCGTTGAGGATTGCTGTGGATGCGCATCTTCCATCAGGATTCTTGCTTCCCCCTTTTCACCCACTCCCTAGCCACAATCCATAATATCTTTTTCCCCGCCCGCCAGCTTCCCAGCACGGTCCCGGAGATCTTGGAGGCGCCGATGCGTTTGCGGTAGGATACCGGCGCTTCGATGACGCGCAGTCCCACCTTGACGGCCTTCACTTGCATTTCAATGGTCCAGCCGAAATCCCGATCCGCCATTCCAAGGGCTTTCAAGGAGGCGAACCGGATGGCCCGGAAAGGACCCAAATCGGTGTAAGCCACGCCCCAGCCCCAGCGGACCAGCCGCGTGGTGAGCCAATTGCCGAAAATGGCCACGGGAAGCAAGGCGCCCTTCTCCCTGCGGCCCAG
>JBDSIO010000353.1:0-5079 GCA_039917895.1 Fibrobacteria bacterium
AAAGTGGCGTTTCTGCCGCCTTGGTAAATCGACGTTTCCTGTCCTTCGTTCAAATCTCCGTAATCGCTGGTCGCGATTTGGACATGCTGGATTTCAAATATCGATTCGATCCCGTTTTCGTGCGATATTTTGAAGTTGTCCGCATAATTCGACTCCAAATTATATTGACCCGATTGGATTACGACTGAGGACCTGGCCATGGCATCGGCCCATTTTGATTGGAAAATATAGGCCTTCGCAAGCAATGCGTCGGCTGCTCCTTTGGTGGCCCTCCCCATTTCGGACCCTGGGTATGCGCTCTTTTCGGGAAGCGCCTCGGAAGCCTCTTTCAAATCCTTCTCTATTTGTCCCCAAACGTCCTGGATAGGCGCGCGCGCCTGGCAGTATTCGCTGGGATTGAGCGGACGCGTGATGAGGGGAACGGCTCCGAAGGTTTTGACAAGTTGGAAATAAAAAAATCCCCTGAGAAATTTCGCCTCGCCTACGAGCCTTGACCGGAGCGTGGCATCCATCTCTATGGACGGGACTTTCGTGATCACGACGTTGGCGCGGTAAATGCCCTGATAGAGTTCGCTCCATCTGCCGAATGAAATTGAGTTGGCGGCATTAGCCCGGAAATCCTTGAGCTGTTGCAATTCGGCCCAGTCGGCGGCGCTCTCTCCACCCTTTTCAGCGTCGTCCGAAACCACGTCGCCTAAAAACCATTCGAAAATTTCCTGTGAAAATCGCCACGCCGCCGCGTCATAAACGGCCGTCGTGGCCAGAATGGCTTGATTTTCCGTTTTCAAAAAATTCGCGCTCGACTCGACTCCCAGCGGCTCTTTATCAAGAAAATTTCCGCATCCGGTAACCAGGGTGCCGATAGCCGCTAGGATCGGAACCATGCTTTTCAGTTTAATCATATTCCTTGATCTCCAAAGAAAATCCCACAGAAACTCCAAAGAACAACCGCTAAATCGTCAGATTCAATCCTAACAGAATCGTTCTGGCCTGCGGGTAGGTGCCACGGTCCACTCCCATGGTCAGCGAAGTATTCTTGGTTTCGCCCCGGGCCTCACCCAGGCCGACTTCCGGATCCAATCCGGAATACTTCGTGAAGGTAAACAGGTTTTCCACACCGAGGTACATTCTGCATTTTTTGATATGCGCCAGCTCCAGGATGGAATTGCTCAAGGAATATCCGAACTGCAGGGTTTTTATCCGCAAAAACGATCCGTCTTCGATGAAGCGGTCCGAAATCAGCATGTTGTTCGCGTCATTATTATTCATCCGGGGCAAATTCGCGTCATTGGTGCTGCCCGGGCCCGTCCATCTGCCCAGCATTCGCTTGTCCAAATTGAAATAGGCCGATCCATTGTCGGTATACCACCGGCTTCCGTTGAAAATGTCATTCCCGTAAATGCCTTGAAGGGAAACGTTCATGTCAAATCCCCGGTATGCCATATCCAGGCTCAACCCGTAGGTGAAATCGGGATGGGGACTGCCGATGTAATCCTTATCCAATTCCCCGTCCTTGTTCCCGTCCTTATAGCGTATATCACCCGGTGCGGCGTTAGGCTGAACCATGCGGACGGTTCCATCGGCGGGATCCACGTAGGTAAAGGAATTGATTTCCTCCTGCGTTTGAAACAAGCCATCCGTCTGATATCCGTAAAAGTTCCCGATGGAACGTCCTACTTCCGTTCGAGTCACCGTTCCTGAATTCCTGAAGGCGGCATCGGAAATAGGCGCGCCGTTCTCCCCGAGGCTGAGGATTTTATTGTCGTAAGTCGCGAAATTGACGCCGATGTTCGAAGTGAACCCGCCGATTTTTTCCTTGTAATTCAGGCTGAGTTCGATGCCCCGGTTTTCCAAGGAACCGCCGTTTACCATGGGTGAGGTTTTCAATCCGGCTATGTAAGGAATGGTCGGCCGCACAAGCATGCCATCCGTTTTTTTGATAAACGCATCGCCCATGAATTCGATTTTTCCGTCCAATATCGTAAGGTCAAGGCCCGCGTTGTATGCGGACTGTTCCTCCCAATGTATTAGGCTGTTTCCGGAACTCAGGTAGGTGGTCCCCGGAACTATTTGGCCTCCGAGAACATAATTTTGCTTGCCGGTGGTAGTGGTGGTGAAGAGGTAGTCCGGTATTTCCTGGTTGCCCGTTTTACCCCAGCCGGCCCTAAGCTTCAAATCTTCGATGAAGCTGACTTTTTTCATGAAGGGTTCCTGCGAGAGCTTCCATGCTCCAGCCGCGGAAGGGAAATTTCCCCATCGCTGGTCGGGACCGAACCTTGAGGAGCCGTCCCTCCTGAAGGTGAAGGTCAGCAGGTATTTGTTGGCGTAATCGTACTCCAATCTCCCGAAGAAGGATGCCAGGGAGTTTCCGCTCTCCAATCCCCTCACGGCCGGATTGATGCCGGTAGTCGCATCGAGGTACCTGAGCGGGTCATCGTTGCTGGGCGTGGAGGTGTTTTCCGCCGAAACCCTTTCCAAATTCCGTTCTTGGGCGGTCGTGCCGACGAGGAATTTGAAAAGGTTGTCCGACAAGGCCTTTTCATAGGCTATGGTATTTTCCAGCACAAGGTTATAGTCCGTCCCGGACCTCTTGGCAACCATGGAATTTGCCCGGTTGTCGCTCGCGCTGACGAAATATTTGGGGACGAATTCGGAGGTGTCGATCAGGGATATGTCGAGGCCGAGTATAGTCCTGAATTTCAAGGTACGGAATAAATCGATGTTGGAATAGATGGTGCCCGCCAGGGACGTCGTTTTCACATCCTTATTCGTGTGTTCGATAATGCCTGCGGGATTGAAGATATTGTTGAACTTCGAAGGATTTATGTTTCCGTTGCTGTCCCGAGGCGTGGTCACCGGATCCATCGCGAGGGCGTTTACCAGAACGCTGTTCCATTCATCCGTTTCATTCGCGAGACTGACGCGATTATGGGCGACACCAAGGCTATTGCCCAAGGTGAACCAGCTGGAAACCTTGTTTTCGGCATTGAACCTCAAAGTGTTCTTCCGAAGGCTCGACCCCTTGATAATCCCATCCTGGCTGAAATAACCGGTGCTCAGGAAATATTTCAGATCGCCTATGCCTCTCATCACGGAAACATTGTGCTGCATGACCATGGGGTTGTCGCGGGTGACCTCCTCAAACCAGTCGGTTCCCGAACCGAGACTCGAGGGGTTTTCCAGCTCCTTATTGACCGGCAAATTGGCGGCCCGCATGGCTTCATTATTCAGCATCGCCCATTGCTCGGCAGTGACCAGAGACGGCTTTTTCCAGGGCTGTTGAGTGCCGATGGAAAAATCGTAGGTTACCACCGCGGACCCTTCCTTGGCCTTTTTCGTGGTCACCAGAACCACGCCGTTGGCGCCGCGTGCGCCATAAATGGCCGTAGCGGAAGCATCCTTGAGAATGGAGATGGACTCGATATCATTGGGATTGAGGAAATCGATGCCGTTGATGGGAATCCCGTCCACGACATACAGGGGATCGCTGGCGTTGATGGTGCCCACGCCTCGGATGCGAACGGTAACCGGCTTTCCAGGCGCACCGCTGTTCTGCGTAACGTTCACGCCGGCCGCTTTGCCTTGCAAAGACTTTCGAACGCTGAAAACCGCCTCACGGGTGATTTCGTCCGATTTCACGGAAGTCACCGATCCGGTCAGGTCATCCTTCCTCACGGTGCCGTATCCCACCACCACATCGGTCTCGAGCTCTACGAGCTTATCCTGTGCCTCTCCGGATGAAACCTTACGCTTCGCTCCCGAATCGGAAGGTTCGGTCACCTTTACATCGTCCTTTACATCGTCCTTTACATCGTCCTTTACGGGTTCTTCCACCACTTCCGATTCGGCCGCTTTGACTGAGTCTTTTTTCGGAGTATCGGCTTTAGGCGTATCCGGCAGTTTAACCGGACTTACAGCCGGAGCCGCCGCTGCAGGCTCTTTCGCATAAGGGGGCTTTACATCGTTGGACGGAAGCCCGGGAAGGGGCGGCCCCACGTCATCGGAAGGGAGCGCCTGAAGGTCCGCGGGTTTGGACTTGGCCTTGGGCGCAGATACGGTATCCCTCGCCGATTCCCGTTTGCCTGAACCTTGGGCAAACAGGACGGGGGAAAGTAATCCCACTACCGCAAGAACAGGGATGCGACTACGGAAATAATTATTCAAAAAAAATTTAACCATGGGCCCCAATTTCCCGGCAAAAATTACTCACGGCTTTCGTATTCGCGAAAGGATTTAAATCAGATATTCCTGATCATTTCAGGAAAATCACTTTTTGCAGATGGGATTTTCCATCGTAGCTGATTTTCAGGAAAGCCAGTTTTGACCCGCGCGGACCGCCCGTCAAGGCCAGTCGGTGCATCCCGGCCTCTTGAACGCCATCCAATAGAACACGCTGGCTCTCTCCGCTCAGACTGATTTCTTCGATGGTGATTTTCCCCCGGCTGGGTATTTGATACAGAACATGCCGACCATCCGCGTCAATCGAGAACCAGCGCCGGGAGTTCGAGCCTGCCTGCGGGAAACGAATGCCGGATGCGGTCGCGCATTGGACATTAACCTCGTGGATGGAGAAAAAGCTGCCGCTGGCCGCGCCGCATTCGATGCGTATGAATTGGCCGGTCTTGGCTGCGGGCAATTTGATGGTGGTGATGGCTTGTCCGGCGCCTTCGGCAATGGGGGTTCCGGGAGTGGCCGGATCGTTCGAAACATAAAGCTTATAGGCCTGAGGAAAGTCGCTGCCCGATCCGGTCGCGTCAAAGGTAACCTGGTCAAAGCTCCTTGGGTATCCCATGTCGAGCTGAAACCACATACCCGCAGCCTGGCCGGCGCCGGATGTCCAGCGAGTATCGGCTTTGCCGTCAAGAGCCTTGTCCAGCCCTTCCGTCGCATTTGAGGACGACTTGGAAGCGGTCGCTTTCCAACCGACGCGCTCCATATTTCCACCCGGGGTGCATGGGGCGGAGAAGCTGATGGTGGCGGTGCTGGGATTGGAAACGTTTCCCGAATCATCCGTGGCTTTGGCGCTGAAAGTGACCGCCGCGGTTCCGGAACTTTGATAACTGAAACTCAACGGCGAGG
>JBDSIO010000354.1:0-15264 GCA_039917895.1 Fibrobacteria bacterium
TAGGCCAGCCCGAGCCGATCCTGCAGGTCCATCAGCAGGTTCAGGATCTGGGCTTGGATGGAGACGTCGAGGGAGGATACGGGCTCGTCGCAGATCAGGAATTCCGGTTCGACGCAGAGGGCCCGAGCGATGCCGATGCGCTGGCGTTGGCCGCCGGAGAATTCGTGAGGGTAACGGCTGAGGTACTCTGGGGCAAGGCCGACCAGGCGCATTTTATCGGCCAGGATGTCCTCCCGGGCGGATTTGCCGATCTTACCGGCTTTATCGGCTTTACCCGCTTTACCTGCCTTACCCGCCTTACCAGAACCGGACTGTCCAAGTTCCAGCGCCTCGTTCAGGCTTCCGCGGATGGACATGCGGGGATCGAGCGAAGAGTACGGATCCTGGAAAATCATCTGGATGCGCTTGCGGTAGGGCCGGAACGCGGAATCGGACAGGGTCGAGATCTCGGCGCCGTCGAAATGGACGCTGCCGGCGGAAGGCTGGAGCAGCCGGATGATGGCGCGGCCTACCGTGGTTTTGCCGCTGCCGCTTTCCCCCACCAAGGCCAGGGTCTGCTTGCGGCCAACGCTCAGGTTCACGTCGCGCACGGCGCGCACCAGATCCTTGCCGCGGCCGAACTCCACGCGCAAGCCCCTGACGTTCAGCAAAGGCGCGGGGTCGGCAAGCTCATCCATGGCGGAAATATACCATCGGGGTGGCCGGGTGGGCGCGATTCAGAACCGAGCCACCGGATTTGCGCAGGGCGGGACGGATGGTGGCATAGAGGCCGCGGAAACTGCGGGCCGTGCTGGCCCAACTGTAGCGCTGGCGCACGAATTCGCGCTGGCGGCCACGCGCTTCCGCGGTCATGGGCAAGGTCAAGGACTGCTCCAGTCCGGCGGCGAGCCCGGCCACGTCTTCCGGGTCGGCCAGGACTCCCCACGGACCCGCCACTTCCGGGATCGATCCGCAGCGCATGCTGACGAGGGATTGGCCCAAGGCCAGGGTTTCGACCACGGTGTTGCCGAAGGATTCCTCGCGGCTGGGCAAGCATACCACGGCGCTGGCGAGGATTTCCCGTGCCAGATCCCCGCCCCGCTTCCAACCAGGGAACTCCACCCTGACGTTCAGTACCCTGGCGCGCGTCTCCAGTGCCTCGCGCAGCGGTCCGATACCGAGAATGCGCAAGGGATGGGCGTCCCGCAACGGCGCGGGGAGCCGGGCATAAGCCTCCAGCGCGAGATCGGATCCTTTCGCGCGGGTCAGGCGGCCGAAAAACAAGACTCCGCGGCCCTTCCCGTCCGCGAGCGGCAGATCCAGGAACTCCGGGTCGACGCCGTTCGGCACCACCCGCAAATCCTCCTCATGCAAACCGAAAGACTTGGCAACTCCCACCTGGGAATACCCTGAAGTCACGGTGACGCGATCGGCATTGCGGATGCCAAGGGCGATGGCGACGAAGCGCGGTTCACGGAACAGGATGGCGAGCCAGGCGAGGGGACTCCGCCAGTTTCGGCCTGCTAGGAAGCCCGGGAATTCGGGATAGCGGTTGGTGTAGACGAATTTCCGCTTGCTGGAGATGAAACCGAAGAGGCTGCCTTCGTCGCCGTTGGCATGGATCACGGTGCGGCGGCGGGACAGGGCGCGGACCTTGAGGTAAAATGCCATGCCATTGAGGAACCTTAGCGGCGAACTGATGCCGGGACGGAAGCCGAAGAACGCGGCCCAATGCTCGTCATAACCCGGGGGCTCATGCGGCGCGATAGGTTCCCACGGGGCCTTGCTGTACACGACGGCCACGCGAACGCCCTGGCGCGCCAGCTCGGAAGCGATCATGTGCACGGACTTCTGGGCTCCGCCGGAATACCGCGACCACGGAGAATAATTGCAGGTCAGGATCACATCGTATCCCGGCGTCTGCGAAGTCAAAGGCGGACCTCCGAACGGCGGATGCAGGCGGACTTCTGCCCGGACTCGCCTTCCAACGGAGGCTCGACCTGGCGGCAGGCGTCAACCGCCATGAAACAGCGGGGATGGAAACGGCAACCGGGCACAATATCGGCGGGCTTGGGAACCACGCCTTCGATGGAAGCCAGCCGCGCCACCTTGCGCTCAAGCGAAGGGATGGAGCGCAACAGTCCCAGGGTATAGGGATGGGTCGGCTTCGCCAGAACGTCGGCGGCCTTGCCCGTCTCGACCATGCGTCCGGCGTACATCACCAATAGATCCTCGACCATGTCCCGCACCACCCCCAGGTCATGGGTGATGAGCAGCAGGGCCATGCCGTATTCCTTCTGCAACTCGCGGATCAGCTTCAGGATCTGCGCCTGGATGGTCACGTCCAAAGCCGTGGTCGGCTCGTCGGCGATCAGGAGCCTGGGCCTGCAGGAAAGGGCCATGGCGATCATAACGCGCTGGCGCATGCCCCCGGAAAGTTCGAATGGGTAGGCGTCCGCGCGGCGTTCCGGATCCGGGATTCCCATGCGGTCCAGCAGCCCCACGGCAGCCGTTCGGGCTTCGGCCCGGCCCTTGCCTTGGTGGAACCGGATGGCTTCGGCGATCTGTTCCCCGCATCGCATCAGCGGATTGAGGCTGGTCATCGGATCCTGGAACACCATGGCGATGTCCTTGCCGCGCAATCCGCGCCATTCCTTGGGGCCGAGCTTCAGGAGCTCGCGCCCGTCGAACTTAAGCACGTCCGCGGTAACCCTCGCGCTACGTTGGGGCAATAGGCCCATGAGAGCCAGGGAGGAGACGGATTTTCCGCTGCCGGACTCGCCTACGATTCCGAGAGTGGCGCCGGGGTCGAGAGAAAAAGTAACGCCTTTGGTGACTGGGACGAAACCAAGATCGCTTTTGAATGCGACGGATAGATTGGAGACCTCCAACATTATGGATGCTCCACGTCAGGGGTATGCTTCATCCACGAATCCTAGTTTGAAGGCCGTGATCATTAAAGTATCTACTTCGGCCAGGCTTCCCCGCGCAATCGACAAAAAATGGACAATCTCCTTTTGGTGAGCCGGTCCTTGGCCTTCGGCAAGGTTCACCGGAAGAATAGTTCATGCCTTCGTTCCCGACTCCCGACCCCCGACCCCCGACGTGATCGCCATTAAATGCTCACTGTGTCTACTCTTCTCCGCCGCCAACTCAACGACGCTTCCCTCTTCCCTACCATTTAATCCACAATACTCAAACTCCAGCCCCAATGCATCAGCAAAACGCCCTTCGAATCCACCAGCCATCTCGGACCAGGAAATACTTCTTCCAAGAGCCTCTTCCAATGCAACCGAGTTGCGGTCCAGTATTTCCAGGTAACGCAGCCTCTTATCTCCATTATCTCCATCATCCCCATCCAGGTTGAGACAATCCACTATCTTTCGATGGTCCCGCGAGAGCAGAATCGAACCATGCTGGAGGAACGCCCCGCGCAACCGACGCTGCGCCGATCCCACCACCTTGCGACCGTCCCATACCACTTCAGAGCGCGCTGTGGATGAAAAACAAGGAGTCATGGCGCGCAGGCCCTGGGGCCTTTCCACAGGGTAACCGCGATCCAGGGAAACGCCGAAGCCCTCTTCAGCCAAGGCCTGGGCCAAGGCCTGGGAGATGGTCCGATAGGAATTCGCCTGGGTCGCGCACCAGGCTTCGGTGTCCGGGGAGGCGATGATGGAGTAGGTCAGTTCGCCGATGTGGAGGACGGCGCGGCCGCCCGTGGCCCGCACCACGACGTGATACCCGAGATCGCGCACCTTGGCCAAATCCAGTTCCCGTTCCGCCTTTTGCGAATGCCCCAGGCTGATGCAAGCCGGCGACCATCCGTAGACCCGCAGGGTGGGAAGGGAGCGGCCGGCATCCACTTCGGAGAGCAATACTTCATCCACGGCCATGTTCCAAGCGCCGCTTCGGCCTTGGGATCGGAGGGTATCGGAAAGGATTCGCCAACGCATGGCGGGCCCTTTCAGTGTTGGCCGAGGGAGTCGTCGCCGGAGCGATCGCGCGAGGAAGACGAGGAAGACGAGGAGGTCGAGGAGGTCGAGGAGGCGCCTTTAGCGGGAATTTTCTCCCGTTCGTGCTCCTTATCCGCATTCATGTTGGTCAAGGCTACGCGGGCCCCCGCCTGTTCAGCGCTTTTCTTGGAGTTACCGCCGCCGCGGCCCCATTCCTGGTTCTGCACGTAGACCCCGACCACGAAGCTCTTCTGATGTTCCGGGCCGGTCTCCTCCAAAACGTCATAGGAAGGGATTCCCATGCCGCGGGATTGGGTGTATTCGAGCAGCTTGCTTTTGTAATTGGCAAGTTCCTCATCGTCCAGCACCTCTTCCATTATGGACATTAGGGAACTGTGGATGAGCTTGCGGGCAGCTTCCAGGCCGCCGTCGAGGTACACAGCGCCGATGACGGCTTCATAGGCGTCCGCCAGGATACTCAGGCGCTTGCGGCCGCCGGACTTTTCCTCCGACCGGCTGAGCAGGATGAAATCCCCGAGTTTCCAGGTCTCGGCGCAAAGGCCAAGGACCCGGGAACTGACCACAAGGGATTTCATTTTCGACATCCGGCCCTCTTCCTTGTCCGGAAACTCATGGTAGAGGAAGTCGGTAACGATGATGTTGAGGACCGAATCGCCCAGGAATTCCATGCGCTCGTTGGACTCGATCTTCTTTTCGGAGCGCTGGCTGTTCACATAGGAGCGGTGGGAAAGGGCGGTAATCAGATACTCATTGTTCTGGAACCGGTAGGCCAGGACTTTTTCCAATTCCGAAAGGGAAGGCTCTTTTTTCGCGCCTTTGAATAATTTGCGGAGGAATCCGAAAAACATGAGTGCGATTCGGCGCTAATGTGGCTCGTCGCTATGGAGTTCGATTGGCTGCAATCGACCGGATGGCTCACAGCCTTGATTTGCTGTGAACCACCCGAACTCCACGCTCCTTACCTACACGACACCCGATCCGGGTATTAGCGCCTTCATTCGATGGGGTAAGGGGTTAGGCCTTGGAATTGACGTAGGCGATGACGTCGCTGACTTTCTTCAGCTTTTCGGCTTCTTCGTCCGGGATTTCGATGTCGAACTCGTCTTCCAGCGCCATCACCAATTCGACCTGATCCAGGGAGTCGGCTCCCAGATCGTCGATAAACGCGGCTTCGGGCTTCACCTGATCCTCGGAGACTCCGAGCTTTTCGACAATGACCTTGGTGATTTTCGCGTTGATATCCTCTGACATTCAATTTCTCCTTAGAAAGGTAGGGTAAATATAATCTAATCGACTCAGAATCCGAGGCCTGCGCAGCGCACAAACCCCAAAATTTCACCAAAAAACGCACATTGTTCGAGGGTTTCGGAAGCGCGGCTTAAATCCCCATCCCGCGCCGAGCGTAGAGTTGTTTCCCAACTCTGGAGCGAGGCGCCTAAATCCCCATCCCGCCGTCTATCCCAAACACCTGACCGGTGAGATAGCCCGCTTCGCGCGAAGCGAGGAACGCCACGAGCGCTGCCACTTCTTCGGGCGCGCCCATGCGTCCCATCGGAATACCGCCGATGATTCCGGCCTTCTGATCGTCGGTCAATACTTTGGTCATGTCCGAGTCGATGAAGCCCGGCGCCACGGCGTTGCAGGTGATGCTGCGGGACGCGACTTCCTTGGCGGTGCTTTTCGTGAACCCGATGATACCGGCCTTGGAAGCCGCGTAGTTCGCTTGCCCGGCCTGTCCGTGCACTCCCACGATGGACGTGAGGTTGATGATGCGGCCGTACTTGTTCTTGATCATGGTGCGGAGCACGGCGCGCGTGCCGAGGAAGACCGAGCGCAGGTTGATGCGCACCACTTCGTCGAAATCCTCGTCCTTCATGCGCATGAGCAGGCCGTCGCGGGTGATGCCCGCGTTGTTCACCAGGATCTCGACCGTGGGCGATTCCTTAAGGATGGCCGTAAAGGCCGCTCCCAGGGATTCGGCGTCGCCGACGTCGGCGGTCCAGGCCTTGGCGGCGGCTCCTGTGGCGGCGGCGATTTTGGCGGCTGCTTCGTCGACGCCGGCCTGGTTGCGCGCGATGAGATGGACCTTGGCTCCCGCCTTGGCGAAGCGTTCTGCGATGGAGTAGCCCAGGCCGCGGCTGGCTCCCGTTACGATGGCCGTCTGGCCCTGCAAATCGTTGATGCTCATGTTGCCGTTCTCCTAAATCTTCAAATCTTCGGGGGTTTCCACCGGCGTTACCTTAAGGTCGCGGCTTATGCCGCGCGCCAAGCCCATCAGCACTTTGCCGGGACCGACTTCCAGGGCTTCCTTCACGTCCAATCCCATGGCGTTCTGCATCGACTCCACCCACCGCACCGGAGAGGTGAGCTGGCGTAGCAGCAACGCGCGGATGGTTTCGGTGTCGGTGACCGGCTTCGCTTCCACATTGCTGATCAAGGGCGCCCGGGGGGCGGAGATGGCGATTTTGGCCAGTCCTTCCCTGAGGCCGGGCAAGGCGAACTCCATCAACGGCGAGTGGAACGCTCCGCTAACGGCCAGCATGACCACTTTCTTAGCGCCTGCGGCCTCGGCCAGCTTGGCGGCGGCTTGAACTCCGGCCACCGATCCGGAAATCACGATTTGCGAAGGGCTGTTGTAATTGGCGGCAACCACGATGCCGGAGGTTGAGGCTTCCTTGAGCACCGCGTCCAACTTATCCGCTTCCAAGCCCAGGATGGCCGCCATGGAACCGGGGCTCTTGTCCCCGGCCTGGGCCATGAGCTGCCCGCGCAAGCGCACAGTGGCCAAACCGTCTTCGAAGCTGAACGCGCCTGCGGCGCAAAGCGCGGAATATTCCCCGAGGGAATGCCCCGCCACATAGTCGTAAGCCACGCCGCGTTCCTTAACGGCTTCCATCGCCATCAGCGAGACCGTGAAAATGGCGGGTTGCGTGATGTCCGTGCGGGTGAGCCGATCCTCCGGACCATGGAACAGAATATCGGCCAGGTCGAATCCCAGAACCGCGTTGGCGCGATCCAAGATGGCTTTGGCGGGCGCGGAGGTTTCGGAAAGCTTCTTGCCCATGCCGACGTATTGCGAACCTTGGCCGGGGAAGAGGAGGATGCGTTTCATTGGGTCTATCCTTGAGAGTTCAAAGGGCAAAGTTCAAAGTGAAAAGTGCAAAATGAAGACCGAACGGACTGTGAGGCGGGATCGAGCAGCCCTGTGGGCTGCGAGACGGGAGCGAGACCCCTGCCGAGCGGTTACTACCGCAGAGAACGTGCGCTCGCGAGCGCTATCTACTATGCCGAAATCCGTCCCCGGCGTCAGAGCAAAGCGCATCCCTATTAAAATTTGAATTTTGCACTTTTCACTTTGAAATTTGAACTCTATCCGCGCAGCGTCGTTACCACCGCATCAAATTACATCCCCAACTCATGCCGCCGCCGACCGCGGCCAGCGCGACGAGCATGCCGGGCTTGAGCCGGCCTTGCGAATCGGCCTCGTGGAGGGCGAGCGGGATGGAAGCGGAAGAGGTATTTCCGTAGCGGTCGACGTTGATAACGACTTTTTCCGGGGGCAGCCTGAGCTTATCCGCGATGGCGCCGATGATGCGGACGTTGGCCTGGTGCATCACCAGGAGATCCAGGTCCTGCACCTGAAAGCCGCCCTTGGCCGCGGTGGTGCGCACGATATCCGTGATTTCGGTGACGGCGGCCTTGAAGACCTGTTTGCCGTCCATGAACATGCCGCGGCGCCCCTCGCTGCCAGGGAGGTTCAGGTAGAGGGCGTCCGCCTGGGTGCCGTCGCTTTTCAACTGCGAACACAGGATGCCGCGCTCCTTGGGACCCTGGCTTACCACCACGGCGCCGGCCGCGTCCCCGAACAGGATGCAGGTGTTGCGGTCGGTCCAGTCGAGCACGGGCGAGAGGAGCTCGGCGCCGATGACCAGGATGTTCCTGCATTGCCCGGAATCGATCATCAGGGCGGCCATGTTGGCGGCGTAGACGAAGCCGGCGCAGGCGGCCGTGACGTCGAAGGCGAAGGCGTTCTTGGCCCCGAGCTTGGCCTGGATAAAACAGGCCGTGGCCGGGAACTGCTTGTCCGGATTGATGTTCGCGCAGATGATGCCGTCGATTTCGGCTGGGCCGATGCCGGCTTTTTCCATCGCTGCCTTGGCGGCGAAGGCGCCGAAGTCCGAGGCCTTGAGGGTGGAATCCTTGGGGAGGATATGGCGCTGCTTGATCCCGGTACGGGTGGTGATCCACTCGTCCGTAGTGTCGACCATCTTCTCCAGGTCGGCATTGGTCAGCAGCGATTCAGGATGATAAATCCCGATGCCGCGGAAAACCGCGCCCATCAGGCCACCTGGGTCAGCTTGGCCGCGATCTTCTCCGCGACCTGGCTGTTGGCCAGACGGTACGCGAGATCAAGTCCATTCTTGATGACCTTGGCATTGGCGCGGCCGTGGGTGATTAATCCCGTACCCTTGAGGCCGAGCAGCATCGCGCCGCCGCGGTTGGAGTAGTCCCAATCCTCGTGGAATTTTTTGCCCTGAGGACTTTCGATCTTGCCGAAGGTCTTCACGTGGTATTCGTAGAAGCCTTCCATCAGCTTGAGTACGACATTGCCGGTGTAGCCGCCGGTGACGATCACGTCGATTTCTCCGAGCATGATATCGCGGCCTTCCACGTTGCCGACGAAATTGATCGGAGCCTGCTTGAGGAGCTGATGGGCTTCCTGCAGGGCTTCCGTGCCTTTCTTCTCTTCTTCGCCCATATTGAGAAGACCGACTTTGGGATTCTTGATTCCCAGCATGGTCTCGGCATAGATGCTGCCGCAGATTCCGAAATGGACCAGGGCGGGAGCTTTTTCGTCCACGTTGGCGCCGCAATCGAGCAGGGTTATGTTGCGTCCGAAAGAAGGGACGTCGCAAGCGATGGCGGGACGGGGCATGCTGCCCACGCGTCCCAACACCATGAGGCACGCGGCCATCATGGCTCCGGAGTTGCCCGCGCTGATGCTGGCATGGACCTTGCCGGCCTTCTGCAGGCTGACGCAGGCGACGAGACCGGAGTTTTGCTTGGATTTGAGAACCGCAGTCGGGGAATCGTCCATGGCGACGATGTCGGGGGCATGGAAGATCTCGATGCCCGCGCCGTCGTAGCCCAAAGAGGCCATGGTGGACTTCACCACGTCTTCGGGGCCGGTCAGGACGATGCCGAATTTTCCCTGGCTTTCCTTGGCGGCCAGGATGGCGCCTTCCACTATAGCCTTGGGGGCGTGGTCGCCTCCCATGGCATCTAGGGCCACCTTAATCACGTAAGCCTACTCGGCCGGCTGGCGGACTTCCGCCCCAGCGTAGTATCCGCAATTGGAGCAGACCCGATGGGAGATTTTGATCTGCCCGCAATGCGAGCATTTCGTGGTGGAGGGGGCCTTCAGCTTATAATGCGTCTTGCGCTTGTCGCGCCGGGCCGTTGAGGTTTTTCGTTTCGGTACTGCCATGGTCGTCTCCAGTCAAAATTCGTGTCTTTTCGGTCACGGGCCCTTGGGCTTGGGATTGGACTGCCCCGGATTTTCCTTTTCCGGTTTGTCCAGCTCCGGCTTTTTCAGCGCCTGGAGCTTTTCCCATCTCGGGTCCACCTTGTCCTTGTCTCTCCGGGCCGCCTCCGCCACGTAGGCCTGGCGGTTGCACTGTATGCACCGGTTCTTCTCATCGAGGGAAGGCAAAGGATTCAAATTGTAATTGAGGATGATCTGCTCTGCGATAAGGTGTTCCAGGGGTATTTCCTGGATATCCGGCCCGATTTTGACCAGATACTCTTCGATCGCCAAGCCTTCGTCTTCCTCCCACTCCAAACCTTGGGCATCTTTCTTCTCGACGAGCAATTTCAGCTTCACGGCGAAAGTGCCCGTCAATTTGTCGAGGCAACGGCCGCAATCCAGGGTGATGGATCCCCGCACCGCCAAATCCATCATCAGATGGGTCAGGGTGGGTACCGATTTGACCTTAGCGGTCAAGGCACCGCTGCAGCCAAGCTCCAGCAGTTCAGGTAGTTCATCACTCAGACCTTCGAGTAGAAACTCGTTAGGCTCGTTACTTGTCGAACTTAGGGAAAGTACCAAAACGGGGTTTAACTTAGGAAAATTGGCGGATTTCCGTCAAATGCCGGGTAGCTGTTTCGTGTATATTTGGGGGGGCGAAATGGTGGGGGAAATGGCCTCCAATCCGCGCAGATGGCCAACACGATGGTTTTTCCTCCCCTTTTGGTTTTTTTGGGCGCGGCCAACATCATCTATGCTTACCTCAATTTGAAGCTGATCCGGGGGCTTAACAATCTGTCCCGAATCCGTCCAGCCCCCCCCTACCCCATTCCATCGGTTACCGTCCTCATCGCCGCGCGCAATGAAGAAACCCGGATCCGCAAGTGTCTCGACTGCCTGCGGGTCCAGGATTACCCCTGGGACAAACTGCAGATTGTGTTGGTGGACGACCGGTCCACCGATGCCACCGCCAACATCCTCCGGGAGTATGCGCAAAGCTGGCCCGGCCGGTTCAACGCCATAACCTTGGTCGAAACCGCGGCCGGATACAGCCCCAAAAAGTATGCCTTGAGCCGCGGCCTGCTCCAGGCCACGGGCGACATCATCGTGACCACGGACGCCGACTGCATCATGTCCCCGGCCTGGATCTCCACCTTGGTTTCGGAATTCGGCGATAACGTAGGACTTGTCCTGGGGATGACGACCTACTATAGAATGGAGAGCGAATCCCCCGGCGCCGGCATCCAGGCCCTGGACTTCCTCTCCCACGGCGTGGTGGCCGCTGCCCTGATCGGCTTGCGTTTCCCCGTGCATGGCAATGCCAACAACATCGCTTACCGCCGTAAGGTCTATGATCAGTCGGCCGGATTCGCCAGCCACGGCCGCATCGTCAGCGGGGATGACGACTTCCTGATCCAATCCATCCACAGGCTGGGCCAATGGCGCATCCGCTACTCCATTCAGCCGGAAAGCCAGGTGCAAACCGAACCGCCGCTCACTATCGGACAGTTCTGGGAACAGCGGAAGCGCTGGGCCAGCAAGACCAGCCTGTACGGGCGCAAGCAGACCATTTTCCTTTCCGGCATTTTCGCCTATTACGGACTCATTCCGATATGCATCCTGGGGGGATTTTTCAGCCCCGGATTGCTGGCCGCAGGCCTATTGAGCTGGGGAGTGAAATTCGCGAGCGACTGGTTTGTCATGCGCAAGGGCGCGCACCTGTTCGCCAAGCCGGAGTTACTGCGTCATTACCTGGGCACCAGCCTTATCCATATCCCGCTGATCATCGGGGCTGTGCTGGCGGGCAGTTTCGGCGAATTCACCTGGAAGGGCCAGAAGCATCGAAAAAGAGTGAAGGAATAAAACTCTGCCAAGAATAAACCATCTTCGTGCGGCGCTGGCGCACCGGGTATGCTACTGCACCACAATCTTCGCCATCGCCGTTCCGGTTCGCAACAATCCGAGCTTGCGCGCGGCCGCCGGGGAAACATCCAGGATGCGGTCGCCCGCAAAAGGCCCGCGATCGTTGATATCCACGATCACGCTTTTCCCGTTATCGAGGTTCGTCACTTCCACCTTGGTGTGGAAAGGCAGGGAAGGGTGCGCGGCCGTCATCCGATTCTTGTCGAAGCGCTCGCCGCTGGCCGTCTTGCGGCCATGGAACTTGTCGGCGTAGTAGGAAATCCTACCCTGCTGGACGGACCCGGCAGCGAGCGGGGCGGGCTGCTCCGAAAATTGCCCCATGTCGCGATCGTATCCGGGCCGGTCGGGACCCGGATGGATCGTGCAGGCCCCCAGCAAGAGGGACAGGGATAACGTCGCCCCCCGGCGTAAATCAATACTGGTCAACATTCTCGTAATCGTTGTCGAGTACTTCTTTGGTCTTGCCTTCTGGCACGGTAGCTGCCGTATCCGGAGTGGAAGCGGAATCCGGTGTGGGGGGCTGGACTTCCGAGCCATGGCCGCCGCGATAGTCATCACCGGAAACCGGGGTGGCAGGAACAGCCGCCGGCGTACCCGGGTTAAGCGCGGCAGGGGTACCGGCAGGGACGGCCGCCGCCGGGGGCGCGCCTTGTGCGGGTTTCGCGGCTCCAGGTACCGTGGGCGTTAATGGGGTTCCGTGAGAGACCGCAGAGGGAGTGGTCGATCCAGGAGCGGACGATGCCGAAGCAGGCGCGGTAGGCACCGGCGCGGTTGCGGGAGCGGATTTGGACCTGGGCTTGATGTTCGCGGCGGCCAGCTTGGTTTCGGCGACGGCGCCGTAAGGAGTTTGCGGATAGCGTTCGCGCACGACCTGGTAAGCGCTGATGGCGGAATCCAGGCTTCCGGCGACGCGCTCTTCCCCGTGGGCCATCTGTTCGTAGAGCATGGCGATGACGAACTGGGCCTTGGCGGCCTCGCGCGTTCCGCCATGATCGGCGATCACCTTGGAATAGGCCGGAATTACGGTCCCGCGCAGTTCACCGCCGCCGAAACGCGAGGCTTCGGCGTCCAGGAATTGCTTATGGGCCATATCCTCGTCGGTTTGAACCGTGGGCTTCATCCCGAGGTTGCGTTCGGCCTGCTTGGCGTATTCCGTATTGGGATATTTTTCCAGCACGAACCTGTAGAGGGAGTCGCTGACGGGCTTGGACTGCTTGAACTCTTCCTGGATGAAGGCCCTGGCATAGGCCGCGCGCATGCTGTGGCTGGAATCCTGGCGGGGATCCTGGACGATACGGTCGAGATGGCCCAGAGCGCTGTCGACGGTTTCCAAGCGGAACAGGAACAGCTCGGCGATCATGAAGTCGCGGTAGTGGCTTTCCTTGGCCGTGGAATCCGCCGGCTTGCGGAGTTCCGCGAGCCGGCCCAGCGCCGCCGATCGTTCCGCGGCGAGAATGGCGTATTCGAAGGCGGCGCCGGCCGCGGTGGCGGAATCGAAATAAACCTTGGCCTGCTTTTCATTCTTTAAGTCGCGCAGTTCGTGGTCGCCGAGGCGGTAAAACGCTTCCGCCGAATAGGCGGTTTTGGGCGCCAGCTTGGGAACCCCGGTCAGTAATTCCACGGCCTTGACCGGCTGATTAATGAGGAACCAACCCTGGGCCAATTGCAAATCGATTTCCGGGACCAGGGAATAATAGAGACGGTTCTTCTTCATCGCCTGCAGTTCATCGATGCCTTCCTGCACCCGACCGAGCCGGTACAGGCATTCCGCCGCCAGCATCTGGCAGCGGTATTGAAGCTTGTTCGGCAACTCCTTGATGTCCTTATCGACGGCGTGGCCGCGGGCGCGGTCCCATAGCTTCAGGCCGAAGGCCAGCTTGGCGGCCTCGAAATGGGCGTTGGCCCGCGCCTCCGGAGTCTTGGCCTGCTCCCTGATCAGCTTCTCGTACAGTTCCAGCGCCGCGATCGGGGAGTTGTTCTGCAATTCCAGCTTGGCCAGGTACTCCATGGCCTCGCGACGGAAGTCCTCGTTCGACGAGGTATTCATCACCTTTTCCAGCGCGGGACGGGCGACCAGGTATTGGCCGTTGAGGAACAGGCACTTGGCATGATGGAAATCCGCGGTCGGGATTTCCTTGGCTCCGGGATAGAAGCGCGCCAGCTCTTCGTATTTGAGGATGGCCTTGGAGTATTCCCCCAACGCCATATAACTCTCGCCGATCAGGAACAGGGCCTTGGGCTGGTACTTCTTTTTTTCCGGGAACAACTCCAGCACCTTGGAGGATTTGGTGATGCAGCGATCGAGCTTGATTTTCTCTTCCGGCGAGACCAGGACCGAATCCTCGGGATTCTTGTCGATGCGTTTTTCGTGCAGACGGGCGGCCTGATCATAAGCCTTCTGCGCGTTGTAATAGGTGTTGAAATAGACGCAGCCGCTCATGCCCATGGCAGCGGCCAATGCCAAAAGCCCTACAACGGCATTTTGCAGATTCGAACGCAGTCGGGGATGCAGGTGCGAAACGGGTACCATGAGCCCACATTGTACCAAATTAGGGCCTCTCCGCCCCCCAAAAATGGGTCCGTTCCAGCCGAATCGCCGGATTGGCCGGGGATTGGCGCTTTAAGCTGTAGCAGGAAGTTGGACCAGTCCCTTCACTTCCGGGATCCCCGCGAGCCGATAATATTCCTGTAACGAACAGATCTCCAGTTCGCCTTCGCGCATGGCGCCGATGGCGGCCACCGCCGCTTCCGCCGCCGATAGGGTGGTCGTATAGGGTATCTGCGCGAGCAAAGCGGCTTTGCGGATGACGCCGTCGTCGTCCTTGGACATCTTGCCAAGCGGGGTGTTGATGATCAGGGAGAATTCCTTGCGGCCGATCAGTTCGCCCACGTTGGGATGCCCTTCCGAGACCTTCTTAACGACCTTGCTCGGGATCTTGTTGCGCTCCAGCACCGCGGCTGTTCCGGAGGTGGCGGAGATTTCGAAGCCGAGTTCGGCGAGGCGGCGCGCCATGGGCACAACCTTCTCCTTGTCGCGTTCGTTCACGGAGATGAAGACCTTGCCGCCTTTGGGCAAGGTGTTGCCTGCGCCCATCTGCGCCTTGGCGAAGGCCTGGCCGAAATGCCGGTCGATGCCCATGACCTCTCCGGTGGACTTCATTTCCGGGCTCAGCAGGGTATCCACGCCGTGGAACTTGGCGAACGGGAACACGCTTTCCTTCACGGCAACGTAAGGCGGCATCTTGCTTTCCGTGAAGCCCAGGTCCTCCAGGGTGCGGCCGATCATGACCTTGGTGGCCAGCTTGGTAAGCTGGGTGCCGATGGTCTTGCTGACGAAGGGAACCGTGCGGCTGCCGCGGGGATTGACCTCGAGGATGTAGACCAGTTCATCCTTGATGGCGTATTGCACGTTCATCAGGCCAATGACCTTGAGTTCCTTGGCCATGGCGATGGTCTGGCGTTCCAGCTCGCGCAGGGTGCGGGGGGAAAGATCCTGGGGCGGCAGGATGCAAGCGGAGTCTCCCGAATGAATGCCGGCCTCTTCGATATGCTGCATGATGCCGGCCACCACCACGGTCTTGCCGTCGGACACGGCGTCCACGTCCACTTCCATGGCTGAATCCAGGAACTTGTCGACCAGCACGGGACGTTCCGGGGAGGCTTCCACGGCCGTAGCCATGTACTTCTCGAGTTCCGCTTGGGTGTATACGATCATCATGGCGCGGCCGCCCAGCACGAAGGACGGGCGGATGAGCACGGGATAAGTGATGCGGGAAGCGATCTCCACCGCTTCGGCGGCGTTGGTGGCGATGCCGTTGGGCGGTTGGCGCAGGCCCAGGCGTTCCACCATGTCCGCGAACA
>JBDSIO010000355.1:0-17526 GCA_039917895.1 Fibrobacteria bacterium
ATTACTTCGGCGTTTTGGAAGACATCAATCCCAAGCCCGTGATCGTGTTCAGCAAGGGTAAAAAGCTTCCCCCGCTGAAGTTCCGCAATCCCAAAGCGCTCACCGCCCATTGCAGCATTCCGCCCCAAACCGAGGATTTCTACGCGGCCCTGCAGCAGATGACCGCGGCATTGGTACCGGCTTAAGGCCGCACGTGGCGGCAGCCAGCACGGCCCGGTGGTCAAATCGGGCCTTCACAACGGGCCGTGAGAGTGCAAATTTCAAAGTGAAATGTGAAAAGTGCAAATTGAAGGAAAAAATGCACTTCTCCGCTTTCCGGTCTTGAACCGGATGAATGGGCCTCAAGGCCCATTTTGCATTTTGCACTTTGAACTTTGCGCATTGACTTCGCTCTTTATCGCATTGCTCTCCAATCCATCATCTCCCGTTTCCGGCCGCGCCGCCGCAACTCCGCGCGTCCAGGCTCCGCGTTCACATGGATAAATCCTGGTTCAAGCGCTGGTTCGGCGAGACCTACAAGCAGTTGTATCCGCACCGCGATCTTCTTGAGGCCGAGGCGCAGATCCGCTTCGTATTGCGTGCGTTACCGGTAACACCGGAGTGGCGTATCCTCGACATTGGCTGCGGACCCGGCCGCCATCTCGATGTGCTGCGGAAGAAAGGCCTCGGCCATTGCGCGGGCTTGGATCTGAGCCTGCCCTTGTTGCGCGACGCGCGCGCCTGCGGGCTTCCCGTTACCCGCGGAGACATGCGGCATCTGCCGTTCCGGCCCAAGGGTTTCGATCTGGTAACCTCCTTTTTTACTTCCTTCGGGTACTTTGCTACCTTCGAAGAGGATGTGGATGCGCTGGGGCAATTCGTTTCCGTGCTCAAACCAGGCGGCTGGCTGTTCCTGGACCTCATCAACAAGGGCCACTTGATCAAGCATCTCGTTTCCGGCGATCGAAAGATCGTCGCGGGGGCCGAAGTGGTGCAGAACCGCCGTCTGGAGACGGCCGCCCCGGGGTCCCAGACGGGAACCGTGGTGGTGAAGGATATCGAGATCCGCCGGCCCGGAGGCGGGGTCGAGCGGTATGAAGAGCGTGTCCGGCTCTACGAACTCGACACCATGCTGGAATTGGCAGCGCGTTTCTCCCTGAGCCACGTCGCCACCTTCGGGGACGAGACCGGCGGCCCTTGGCGACCGGAATCCTCGCCCCGCATGGCCTTGTTGCTGCGTGCCGCAGATGTGGCCGGTCCCGCTTACGCCGGTCCCGTTCCACGGCCACCCCGACCCCTCGAAACCGCCTGACCCGGATGCAACTCGACGCCCATTCCCGCCTGTCCGCCGAAGATGCGGCCCAACGGGTGCTCTTCGCGTCGCCGGACATGGGGGCGGGCGCCTTGGGAGACGGTGCTCTCAGTGAAGCCATCTATCCCGGCGGGCATTTCCGATCCGACGCCGCGGCGCCGCGCCGGCTGGCCCATCTCGATTCCTTGCCTCCGCGTCCCGGCATCCGTGAGTTTCTCCGCCACGAGAACGCCTTCGCTCCGCTGGCGCCGGAACAGCGCGCCAACCTTGATGCGGCGGCCTCGCGCCAGGCCGTTTTCATGCTTACGGGACAGCAACCCGGGCTGTTGGGCGGGCCCATCCTCTGGTACTATAAGGCGCTGACCTGCGCCGCCCTCGCGCGGGAATGGAGCATCCGGCTAGCGCGTCCCGTGATCCCGATTTTCTGGGTCGCCGGGGACGACGCTGACCTGGATGAGTGCAACCATTTGGAATTGCTTGATCGGCGCGCCGCGGATTTCAAAGGCGAGCGCCGCCTTTCGTTCCCCGATACGCACCGCACCTTGGCCATAGGCGAACGCCGCATCGATCCGGACGGTCTGGAGGATTTGTTCAGGCGGCTCGGCCGCATCTGGGATCCGGAGACAGTGGATCAACTGCGTCGCGCTTATCCGGTTCCCAGCACCCTGTCCTCGGGGTTCAAGCACCTGGCCCAAACCTTATTGGGCCGCGAAGGCATACTGTTCGTGGACGGGTATTCCAAAAACCTGCGCGCGCTCGCGCGTCCCATGTTGGAGACCGCCCTCAAGGATTGGGAAGGCTGGCAGGAAACCCTGATCCTCGGCACCGCCGCCGCCGCCGCCGCCGGAATCCCGGCCCAGGTAGCCCTGCGTCCCGGCGTCGTGCACGCGTTTTCGTTGCGCAGGGGGGAACGTCAGCGCCTCTTCGCCCGCAAAACCGGACCGGAGACCGACTGCGTGTACACGCCCGACCACCCTTCGCTCAATCTCGCATCCTCGGCGGCCGATCTGGAATTGACCCATGACGTTTTCAGCCGGCCGCTGGTGGCGGACGCATTGTTTCCCGTGCTCGGCCACGTGCTAGGGCCCGCGGAACTCCGGTACTTCGCGCAGTTGGCCCCGCTTTTCCTGCGGACCACCGGGGACATGCCCCTGGTCCAGCCGCGCATGACCGCTACCGTCGCGCCCCAAAACGCCTTCGATGCCTTTCTCGCCGAAGGCATGGAACTGACCGATGCGATGAAGTTCGGACCGGCCGTGTTGCGCACGCGCCTAAGCGAACGCCTGTGGCGCGCCCATCCCGCCTCCGCTGCGCTGACCCAAGGTCCTGCCGAGCGCTGGCTCGAAGGCCTGCGCAAGGTGCAGACACGCCATTTCAAGGATGCTGGGCCTCTGGACCGCTTCGAAAAAACCCTGCAGTCGGGTTGGAAACGCTATATTCGCGCCTTGGAGCGATCGGCTTATTCCGGAACGGAATGGCACCGCCAATTTCTGTTCGACCACCTGCATTGGCTCGGCAACGGTTTGGGACAGGATAGGCATTTGGGGTTGGGGACATTGCTGAACGAGATCGGCAGGGACGGGTTTGCGAAATTGCGTGAGGTGGTCGATCCTGTGAGTACCGAGTTGCAGGTGTTTAAGTACGGGGGAATTTGAGGCATGGAACAATTCATACGCATCACGTCGGGATCCCGACTCCCGACGCCCGACGTGATCTCCTTCGAAGGCCCGTCCCATGGCTAAATCCTCCCCTGCTGCTTCGGGCACCTCTTCACCTCCCCCCGTAGACTACATGGCGATCGGCGCCCATCCCGACGACATAGAGCTCGGTTGCGGCGGCACCTTGTTCAGGCTGGCCTCACTGGGCCGGCGCGGCGTGCTGGTGGACATGACCGATGCGTCCATGGGCACGCGGGGAACTCCGGAAATCCGCGCCAAGGAGGCCGCGGCAGCGGCCAGGCTGCTCAAGGCCGAGCGCGTAAACCTGGGGCTTCCGGACGGAAGGCTGGCGGATGGCTGGGAGGCGCAGAAGCGCCTCATCGACCAGATCCGTATCCATCGGCCCAAGGTCATCATCACCCACCATTGGCGCGAAGAGCATCCCGATCACGAGATCACGGCCCAGATCGTCAAACAGGCCGCCTACAAGGCCGGGCTGGCCAAGCTCGATGTCGCGGGCAAGCCCCATCGTCCCGGGCGGCTGTTCCATTTCCTCGGCTTCGAATTCCATGAGCCTTCCTTCTGCGTGGACATCACGCCCTTCTGGGACCTGAAGCTCAAGACCTTGCTTTGTTACAAAAGCCAATTCCACAATCCGGCCGCGGGCGTTTATCAAGGCAAAACCGATCTGGCCAGCCCCGCCTTCCTGGAGTATCTGACGGTGCGCAACCGCTTCTGGGGCCAGCGCATCAAGCGCCGGTACGCCGAGGCGTTCGTATGCAACGAGCTCCCTGAAGTCGATGATTTGACCGCCCTGGGCGGAGAGAGATTCGCATGAAAATAGGCATCACCTGTTATCCCACCTATGGAGGCAGCGGCGTTCTCGCTTCTGAGCTGGGGAAGTTCCTGGCCAAGCGTGGCCATGAGATCCATTTCATAACCTCCACCATCCCATACCGATTGCAGCGGGATTTCCAGGACCGCATCTATTTCCATACCGTGGACATGGAGCCGTACCCGCTCTTCGAGCATCCCCCTTATGACCTGGCGCTCGCGGCGAAGATGAAGGACGTGTTCGTCCAAGAGCACCTGGATCTGCTCCATGTGCATTACGCCATCCCGCATGCCGTGAGCGCTTACCTGGCCTCGCAACTGCTCAAGCCCCTGTCCATTCCCTTCGTCACCACCCTGCACGGGACCGATATCACCCTGGTTGGCCAGGAGAAGAGCTTTTTCGACATCACCCGCTTCAGCATCAACGAGAGCACGGTCGTCACCGCGGTCTCGGACTTCCTTAAAAAGGAGACCGAGCGTGTGTTCAACCCCACCAAGCCGATCCACCGCGTCCATAATTTCGTGGATTTGGATCTGTTCCGGCGCGCGGCCTTCGGTTGCCACCGCTCCAATTTCGCCCGGCCCGAACAGCCCATCTACATCCACATCTCCAATTTCCGGGCGGTGAAACGCATTCCCGACGTCATCAGGATCTTCGCCAAGGTGCGCGAGTCGGTGGACGGCGTGCTGGTGTTGGTGGGGGAGGGGCCCATGCTGCGCGAAGCCAAGGAGCTGGCCGTCAGCCTCGGCGTGCAGCAACATGTGCGTTACCTGGGCAAGCAGCTCGACATCGTCAGCATCCTGGGATGTTGCGACGTGCTCCTGTTCCCATCGGAGTCGGAGAGTTTCGGCCTGGCCCCACTGGAATCCATGGCTTGCGAAATCCCGGTGGTGTCGACCCGCGCGGGCGGCATTCCGGAAGTGGTCACTCACGGCAAGGACGGATTCCTTTGCGAGGTCGGCGACGTGGACGGCATGGCCGCCTATGCGTCGCAATTGGGACGGTCCAAGGAGATGCGCGTGGAAATGGGAAGGGCCGGCCGCAAATCCGCCGAAGCTTCCTTCCACCCCGACCGCATCGTCCCCCAGTACGAATCCTTGTACGCGAAGGCAATCGGGCGATAGTCCGATTGCCCAATCGCCGCGATTCCCTCCCCGAAATTCCTCAAAAAACGCCGCTGCCTCCCCGGAAAAATACGAGCAACCTGAAGCGGATTGAAGTTGTGACGGAGAATTCAGCGCAATTTAACGGGGTGGAACATTTCCTTCAGGTACCCCCTGGTAACTGCACCCCGGCCATGCATACAATGAAAGTTCAGTAGCTTAGGAGCGGGGATATGGAACGTGCCAAAACCATTCTGGTGGTTGACGATGAAGACTCCATCGTGCAACTCGCCAAGACCGTCCTGTACATGGAAGGTTACACGGTGATTTTCGGTTGCAGCGGCGAGGATGCTCTGTTCGTCAACGAGAACCACCCTTTTCCCATCGACCTGCTCCTCACGGACATCCGCATGGGACCGGATCTGAACGGCTGCGATCTCGCGCAGGCGATGCGGCTTTTGCGTCCGGACATCCGGGTCCTTTACATGTCCGCTTACGCGGATGATGAGAGGGTCCAGGAAGAGGTGGACGCCGGTGCGGCGGCCTTCATCCCCAAACCGTTCACCCCGTCGCAACTGGTGGCCATGGTGGCCAGGGTGCTGGCGGGGACGCACGAACCGCATCGCTGAGAAGCACGGCCGCCCTTTAATACATCCGCAATACGCCGCGGCCGTCGCGCCGGACTTCCTGTCCGGCGCATTCGTACACCAGTTTGCGCGGATCTTCGGAGGTTTCGAGGCTCCCCCTAAGGCTGGCGGCTTTGGGCGGATTCGCGAACACGACGCGGAACGTCGTCGCTTGCAATGAATCGAAACCGGGGAAATCCTCTTTGCGCCTCAGGATGAATTCGGCAGCGGTTAACCGCGAGGCAGGATTCACGCTCCGCAAAAGGTAACGCGCGAGTTTCTGGTCCGCCATCAGGATTTCGGACAATCCCAGGAAAACATCCCGGTTTTGCAACAGCTGCCCCGCGTCTCCGCCGCGGATGCCGTATAACGTGCCCGAGTAGGGCGACATGTAGTAGGCGAGGGCGTCGCGGATGGATTGCGACGGGAGCGGCTCCTGAAGCAGCTTCAGGGTGGGCGCAGGAAGCGGACGTGACGCTTCATCCAGGTTCCAATGGTAAGGTTGAAACGCGCCGCTTCCACCGTTCCCGCCGGCCGGAAGCGGATTGAAGAGCGGCGCGAGGATGGGCAGGCAACGCGCACGCACCCCGGCGTAATTGATGATCGGCCTTGCCTCGAAGGCGACAGCGCGGGCGCCTTCGTAAAAAATTTTGAACGCGAATCCGAGCTTGCCGGCAGGATTCAACCAAGCCTCGCGCAGGCGCCGGCCGAAACCCAAATTATGATCGCGTGTGAGGGATCCGGCGGTGAGGGAATCGATGGATTCCGGGCGCCGGCGCAAGACATCGACGATGGAGGCGGCTGCGAGGGAATCCTGCGCGGTCCATCCAGGGCCTTTGGGTTGGTTTTTGGGTTCGCCGTTCGGTTGGCCCGGTTGGCCCGGTTGGCGGTTCGGTCGGCCAAAATGTGGCTCCCCGGGTTCGTGAGCCTGGGCCGTTGCGATAGACGGAGCGAGGGTCATAAACCCCGTGGTAACGGCAAGGATGGCGATTGCGGAGGGCTTACGCCTTGAGCCGGCCCGGGTCACGCCGAGAGCGTACCCTTGGTGGAGGGTACGCCTTGCACCCGGCGCGAGGGCGAGATGGCCATGGACAGGGCGCGGGCGAATGCCTTGAATATGCCTTCGATGCAATGGTGCGTGTTGGCGCCGCGCAAAAGATCGATGTGCAGGTTCAACTTGGCGTTCTCGGCGACGCTTTGGAAGAAATGCTGCACCAGTTCGGTATCCAGATTGCCGATGCGGGCGGTGGGCATGGCCGCGTTGTATACGAAGGAGATGCGTCCCGCCAGATCCAGGCAACAGCGGGCCAAGGCCTCGTCCATGGTCACGTAATAGAAACCGTAACGCTCGATGCCATGCTTATCGCCAACGGCCTGCAGCAAGGCTTCGCCCAGGCAGATGGCGATATCTTCGGCGGAGTGGTGCATGTCGATGTCCTTGTCCCCTTTGCAGACCACGGAAAGGCCGATGCCTCCATGCTTGCGGAACAGGTCGAGCATGTGATCAAGGAACGGCGATCCCGAATCGATCGGGCCGTCGATAGGGTTGTCCAGGTCCAGGGACAGGGAAATGTCCGTTTCCTTGGTCTTCCGTTTGATGTCCGCTTTGCGCAAAGGTTCCGCCTGGGGTGAGGGTCGCGTACTATTGAAAAGGAAGGGCCGATCGGAGGGCTGAGGTCCCCACTCCGACATTTTGGCTTCGAGACACTAGGGCTTGCCCGGGAGTTTGACGATGGATTCCATGGACTTGGACAAATCCGACCCCTTTTTAGCGGGTTCGATTAGGTACCGTTTCTGGATCAGGGCCGCGAGGGCCTTGGTGTTCTTCTCGAATTCATTGGTCGCGACCGTGAGGTAGATCAGGGCCATCAGCAGCACCAGGGCGGTCAGGATGAGGATGGCGATGGTCATGGGGTCAGAAGGTTTTCAGGGTGGTCCCGTATATTTTAAACCTTTTTCTCTCCGGAATCACGGTCTTGCCGCCCAGAGTCACTTCGACGGATTTCCCCTTGGAAATCGCGACCACGATGGTGTCTGTATGGCTTACCTGCATTTGCTTTCCCAAACGGAGCATGGTGGCGAAATCCTCCTTGCCGGAGCGCATGACTTTGACCCCGACGCTGTCGACCAGGGGTTTGACTAAGGCCAGGGTCAGGTGTGAGGAATCGATCACCGTCGGCTCCACGGGAAGTCCCGGGGTGGGGGCCGCGGCGGGTCTGGCCGGAACCGCCGGGCGGGGGGGATTGGAGCCACGGGTTTCGCCCGAGTCCGGCGAAGCCTTGGCCAAGGCCGTGTCCGGGGCCAGGGATTTGCTTTCGAGCAGCGAATCCGGGGCTGCGGGAGACGGCGTGTCCGTGGCCGCGGTTGCCGGAGACGGCAGGACCTTGGAGGCGTTCCCGTCTTCCACGTTGAGTTTGCGGAACAGGAGGAAAAGCACTATGAACAGTACCGCGAAAATCACGAAGAAGATTTGCTTGTGGGCCGCAGTGTGGGTCTGGGTACGGTCTTTGTAAGGCGCGATGGACGGCGCCGTGGCCACGGCCCCGATTTCCTTGTTGTAGAGTTGCACCAGCACCTGCGGATCCAGGTTCAGGTAACGGCCAATCGATCCCAGCAGGGCCCGGATATAGGGATCTCCAGGCAGCAGATGGTAGTTGCCCTGCTCCAGGGCCTCGAGGGCCTGGGGCGAGATGCGCAGATCGGAACAGAGCTTGTTGGCGTCGATGTTCGCCATTTGCCGCGCCTCTTTCAAGGCGCGCCCGGCGGCTCCGCCTTCGTTTCCGTTGGCCGGCTTGTGCTCGCGCCCTTCGGGGGCGCCAATGGTTTCTTCGCTCATGTCACTCCTGATCGAGATAGGGGCCGAGCATCCGCAAAGTAAGCTGGATGGGCAAGCCCATGACGTTGTAAAAGCAGCCGTTCACTTTTTCCACCAACCTGGCCCCATGACCCTGAATGGCGTAGGCTCCCGCCTTGTCAAGCGGTTCCTGCGAGTCCGCGTAGGCCCGCAGCGCACCAGGAGGAATCCGGGCGAAAGTCACCTCGGTCAGGGCCGCTCCCGATTCCAGGATGCGTCCTTCCCGGGCCAATGCCACGCCTGTCACCACCAAATGGGTGCGGCCGTTCAGCGCCGTCAGCATTTCCAAGGCGCTTTCGGCTCCTTCGGGCTTGCCCATGATACGATCTCCGAGTATCACAACGGTATCCGAACCGAGCACCAATTTCCCCGGACCCAGCCCGGCCATGGAGGCGGCCTTGCCGCGCGCCAGATGTTCCGGAACCGCTTTCGGGTCCATGCCCGGAGGATTGAACTCCTCAAAGTCGGGCGCCCGGGAAGTGAAGTCCAGGCCGAGCATTCGGAGAATATCCTCGCGTCTCGGGGAACGGCTTGCCAGGATCAATTCAACCTTTGGCATAAAGTCTTTGACCGCAAAGGGTTGGGGGGATCCGGACTTGAGTCGGCATGCCTATAAGTTAGTTTAAGTCGCCCACCCTATCACCGGTTGGGAGGCGCATGCGCTCGGTTTTATTGGCGGCGGGATACGACATCAGGACCATAATCCTTTGTCCAGGCTCTCCCAGCGTACTTTATCCGTCGAGTCCCGATGTCTTCTGAAGACGCCGGCATGCCCAAGTCCGATAGCGTGGAACAGCTGTATTTGAACCTCATCACCCCTCGTTATCCGCTTAAGGAGTTCGCCCAGGCCGTCAAGTCCCAGAACGGCGCTTCTTCGGGGTCGCCGTTCAATATTTGACTAGAGACATCAAAACCGAACCGGGGGAGCCAACTGATTTCGGACCTTTCCTGGAAAAACCGCAAACAAGACCTTTTTAGAGCGCCTCCTTTTCTGTTTGAGTTGGCGCGCCGATTGCTGTATTTTGAGCGAATCTCCCCAAGGATGGCGCAAATGTCCGCAACTTGCAAAACCGTATTATCACTAATCGCGCTCGTGACCATGGTCTTTTGCCCGAGGCATGTTTGGGCGGATGAGTATACGGATAATTTGGCCAAATGGAATTCCATGCGACCGGCCTTCTATCAGTACGAGCATTCGATGAGTTGCTATTGTCAGCCGGAACGATGGCTGGTGCAAGCAAAGGGAAGGACGGTAACCAGTGCAGTCCGGCTTTCCGTTGATTTTTTCCCTGCTTCAAATCCATTCGATACTTCCAAGTTTTCCATCGATAGCTTATTTGGCCGCATAAAAACCTATCAAGCCTTGAATCCTTACCGGCTGAATGTCGTGTACGATCCGGAATTCGGATATCCGCGCAGTATCTTTATTGATGGAGCCGATATGATAGCGGATGACGAATTGTCCATCGGTGTGGATATGTTCAAGGTGATCGTGCCTGGTCTAAGGCTCAGCGCCGACACCGTATATGGGGCCACGATGAGCGCCATCCCGGATGAACGCAAATCCCTGCGCATCACGAATACTGGCGATTCCGCTTTCTATCTCAACAGCATTGAACTATCCGTGCCTAATGGATACACCTTCGCCAATGTCGGGATTGCCCTTCGGATCGATATATCCGTAACCCCATCTGCCACTCAGAATGCCCCTATTTTCTTGCGGAGCGGAAGATTTGCCTTTGATACGGTGCAAGCGCTTGCCAATGCCATGGTGCCCCCGGGAGGGGAAGTGAGTCTGCGGAATATCGCGACCGATCCGTGTTTCTGTTTGGTCAAAACGGGAGCCGAGATAAGGGACGGCGATTCGGTAACGCTAACCTTGCGGCTGAATTTCTCCCGTAGCGTCTCGGATACCCGGAAGGATATGCGATTGTACGCTTATGTCAAAGCCAAGTATGGGAGCACATCTTCCATCCGAGGCCGGACCCGGGCGGGTCGGCACCCTACAGCGGAGCCGGGGACGGCCCGTGGTTTCTTTCGCATCGGCAACAGAAGTTATACTCTCGACGGTAGCGTGGTGCGGCTGCACAGGGCCGATTGAGCTTGGCAACTGCGTGAAGTCTCCATCCCAAACCAGATACCTCGGTAACGGGGCCGCCCCCTAGACCTCCTACTCGAACACGCGCCCCACATAATGCGAGCGCCCCTTATACTGCGAGGAGTGTGGAGTTCACGAAGCGAACTCCTGAGCGACGAGCCTATCTACCGGGCCTCCGGGACCGGGTATCGCTGGTTTCCAGTTTCACGTCCGGCAGATCCGTGATGCGGATATTGAAGTTCCAGCCTGGGGACAATCCCTCGGGTGTCCAGCGGAAGTCCATCTGCCAGCAGTGCAGGGTGCGGTGGAAGGCGAAGGAGTGCTGCGAGAACTTACCTTCGGAAAAATTGTAGTCGGTATCGTAGGACATCTGCCAGCCCGGAGTGGGATTCAGCTTGATGCTTCCATTGGCGCTGTGGGTGCGGGTACGCTGGAAGGTGCCGCCGGCGCCGACCAGCCGCGCGATTTCGCCGGCATCGTCCCCGCCCACGCGGGTGGAGGTGAAGGCGAAGTTGTAATTCATGTCCATGGACCAGGGGGTGGTCTCGAAGCGGTCCGTCGGGAATCCCTGGGTGTCCTTGATGCGGACGCCGTCGTTGAAATTACCCGCCACCTGAATGCCCTTTCGCCAGCCGAAGCTGTAGGTCGACAGGATGGGGGAGGCCAGTTCGTTCAGCTGTTCCGGGGCCGCGAAGTCGTCGTAGACCTTGTGCAAAGTGGAGAGCGTAAAGGCCACGTTCTTGGTCAGGTAGATGTTGAAGGTGCTGGGGATGTCGGACCATTCCCGCACCTCGCGGGCGAAATTGTAGTTGATGGACGAATTCGCGGACAGCAGTTTGTACGGTTCCGCCTGCTTTCCCGCCGCCGCCGATCCCGGTGTCACGGGAATCGCCGAGGGGCCGGATGCCGCCGGGGTTCCGGTCGCCGGGGCCATGCCGGTGCCGCCTCCCGCCGGAGCCAGCTTGATGTCCACGTCGTTCCCGAGGGCGAAGCCCACTGTCTTCTGTTCGGCCTGGAAGGCGACCACGCCGATTTTGGGGTTGGGGAGGAACCGGGGATTGGAGTCCAGTTTCGGGGCGTAGGTGAGACTTACCAAGGGACTGATGGTGTGCCGGATCCCCGACAGCGTGCCGAACCAGGGCTTGTCCTCCGCTTGGGCGATGCCGTAAATGCGCGTATCCAGGCTGGCGCTCGTGCTGTAAAAGGCGAAATACTCCCCGATGCCTTCCTTGGCGCTGAGGTCGGTGCGCACCGGTTGGGCCGAATCCCCGCGCTGCTGGAGGGTCCAGGTCTGCGAGGCGCTTACCGAAGGCGTGAAGTTGAAATAATGCAGTACCGGGTATTTACCGGACAGGCTCAGATGATCCAGGTAGCCGACATAGGTGTTGGTGTCCCCCCGGAACGAACCTTCCGCAGGGCTGCTGACCATGTTCACGTTGAACCGGTTGTCGTAATTGTAGTTGAGCTTGCGGTACCAGGGCTCTTCGTCCGCGGACAGCGAAACCTCGTCGTCGGACTTCGGGAATAGGGGCGCGCTTACGCGAAATGACAGGTTCGGGATGTCGCGGGTGAGAAGGGTGGTATTGAGGTTGTAATCCTGGGCGAAATCGGCGTTGAAAGTGGCGTTGTTCCAGTCGAACTTGCGGCGGTATCCCAAGGTTGCGTTGGCAGTTTGCTTTGCCTTTTCTTCCGGTTGGGTGGCGTTGCGATCCACGATGTCGGGATCGGATTGGAACCGGCCGGTTCCTTTCAGGGTCTGGTTTTGATCAGGGGTGAGGTTCTGGTCGTGCGCGTATTCCACCGACCATCCGGGATCGGCCACGTCGAACTCGTTGAGGTAGGAAGTGCCCTTCAGGTAGCCGTTGAAATCGTAGCGCTTGTTATAGCGGAATGTGGAGTTGAAATTCGTCCGGTCAAAGGTCCCTTGCTCGCCTTCGATGACGTCGCCGCTGGCCATCAGGTCGGTGTAGTCGTTGATGGCCCAATAATAGCCAAGGCCTAGCAGGTAGAATCCCAGGGACTGGTCGCCGCCGATCTTGGGCTGCAGCAGGCCCGAGCGCCGGCCCGTTCCCAACGGCATCACCATCATGGGAAGGATGGCCACGGGCACGTCTCCGACGTTCATGACGATGGGTCCGGAAAGCACCTTGGACTTGGGTTCCAGGATCATGCGCCGGCTGTAGAAGAAATAGTGCTTGTCCTGCGGCAGGTCGCAGGTGGAAAAGTCCCCGCGCGCGATCAGGATGTCGCCGTTTTTCTGGCGCCGGATCTCCACTCCGTTGAAGGTCTGGTTGTCCTTCTTGGAAGAACCGTAGTAGATCTCGCCGACCTTGGACTTGAGATTGTAACGCATCCGGTATCCCAGGATGGGCGGATTGGACGGATCCTGGATCAACGGGGCGCCCATGGCCTCCACCACATTATCCTGGCTGTAGAAGACGATGGAATCGGCCGTCAGCGAAGACCCTCGGTAGGTTAGGATGGCCTTGTCCGAGAGCGAGAACCGGTCTTGGCGGTAACGGATGCGCTTGGCCGAATAGCTGACGGTATCGTCACTGGTCCCCAGGCTATCGGCCTTGACCGAGTCGCGATGGGCCTGTACCGAATCCCTGACCGCTTTGGCAAAAAGGCTGTCCTGGGCGGAATGATCGAGAGTGTGCAGGGCTTGCGCCTGCGCGGGAACGGAGAAGGAACAAAACAAATAAAATGAGGGTGGGATGAGACAGGCGAAAATCCGTACTAGCGAGGCCCGTCTCATCGGGGCTTTAAAATAGAAAGAAACCGGGGCGAAGGGTCCGTTAAAGGATAACTGCGTGACACCGAAGGCGAAGGTCCGGCCGAATGCGGCAGGGGTTCTTTGACGGACGCTAAAGCAGCTTGAGGCGTTCTTCCGGGGAAAGCAGGGTGACGATGCGGACGGCGAAATTCTCGTCCGTAACGGCCACTTCGCCCTTGGCGATGGTCTTGCCGTTGATAACGAGATCCACGGCTTCGCCGGCCAGACGGTCCAGCTTGACGATGCGGCCGGGAACCAGGTCGAGGAGTTCCTTCACGCGCATCAGCTTGTGGCCGAGTTCCAGGCTCACGGGAAGGGTGATGTCCTGCAACTGTTCCATGGTCAGCTTCTTTTTGGCGGAGCGTTTGTATTCGACGGGCATCAGGACCTCGGTGGAGACGGGACGGTGGAACGGAGGTCGGTGGAAGAGCGGTGGGATTGGGGGACAGGGGAACGATTAAGTGAGTTCAGGTCAATTCGCATTCCCGTTCCGTTCCGCTTCATAATATTTCCAAAAACGATCGTGCCTTGGTGATTTCCTCTTCTGTGCGGGCCTGGAAGCGGTCCCAGCCCTTCTCTTCGATCTTGAGTTCGGCCCTTACGACGGGATGGATTTCGGCCGCCGAAGCCAGTTCCGGTTTGCCATTCTTGAGGCCCTTGGCCAAGGCATCCGCGGCGTGCACAATGCAAATCAGATTGGTGGTGTCGGACTGGGACGGCGGTTCCAGTTTCAGGGCTTCTTCCGGGAAATGGTGCAGGCGCATGACCTCGATATACGGGATCGGCAGATTCCACTTGCGCGCCAGCCACCCGCCGATGTCGCCGTGGGTCAGTTTGAGCACGGACTGTTCCGCCGCGAGTTGGCTGATGCCGGCCTTTTCCTTTTCGATCATCACCCGGTCGAATTCCGCCGGTAGCTTTTGTGAGAGGACGATGCGCCCCATGTCGTGCAACAGCCCGGCGATGAAGGTCTCTTCGATGAAATTGGCCTCGCGTTCCACGGCCAGGGACCGTGCGATGGCGCCGGTGAGCAGGGAATGCTCCCAGAACTTGCCAACGTCGAACCCGTTGTGGGCGGCGCTCCGGTTGAAGGCTTTAAGCACGGAGGTGGTGAGTACCACGTTGCGGATGGTGCTGAAGCCGAGGATGACGATGGCCTGGGTGATGGTGCTGATGCGGCCGGGAAAACCGTAAAATGCCGAATTTACCAATTTCAGGACTTTGGAGACCAGGGCCGGGTCCGAGGCGATGGCGCGGCCGAGTTCTTCGGCCGAGGTGCGGGGATCCTGCATGAGGCGCGTAATGGTCGCCATCATGGCAGGCAGGGTCGGCAGATCCGTGATTTTCTGAACCAGGACCTTCAATTCATTGGAATCGGGGTTCAAACGACCGTCCTCCGGTCCGCGACTCGCCAAAAAAAGCGGGGTCCGGCCTCACCATTTTATCTCCCAGCAGGCAGGACAGGCAACTTATAATATGGGATAATTGGGGTATATCGATGCTTATGAAGAAAACAGCCCCTTACCGGCTTAACCGGCCGGTCATTCGGACCATGACGTTCGCCATGGCGACGGCATTGCTGTTCCCCGCGGGCGCTTTCGCCGAGGCCTCCCTGGAAGTGATGCAGGAGTTGGGCAGCGGTTTCGGCCGCATCAGTCCGCTGGGATTGGCCGTCGCCGGTATCGCCATCGTGGCCCTGATGGCCGTCTTCGTGGTTTTCGAGATTGTCCGTTCCGACAGCAGGCAGCGCGAGAAGATCGACATCGGCTGGCAGTATTTCGCGGAGATGGCCGGGCAGAAGCGGCTTACTCCGCAGGAGACGGACGTCCTGCGCCGCATCGTGGAACAAGGCAACCTAAGCAGCGCGGACATGGTTTTCGACTCCTCTTTCATCTACGAAGACGCGTTGGAGGCGTATATCAAGGACAATGCGCGCCAGCTGGACCGGGACGACACCCAATACGCGTTGTTGCGAGGCCTGCGGCTTAAGCTCGGCTATTCCCACCTGCCTTCGGAAGTCCCAATCAACAGTACGCGACAGCTTGAAGAGGGAATGTTGGTGAGCCTGATCGATGGGGAAGGCACCCTCCGCAAGGGCCGCATCCACGAGGTGAAGGAGAGATCCTGGATCGTCGCTCTGGACACGGAAATCCCCCCCACGGTGGCCGTAGGCGCGGCTGTGGAATTGGCCCTGCTCCGGTCCGGCGATGGCGAATATTCGGTGCTGTTGCCCATCCTGGCGACCCGGCTGGGACAGCGCCAGATCCATCTGCCGCATACGCGCACCCTCGAACGCAAACAGCTGCGCAACTGGGTGCGCATCGACGTCAACATCCCTTGCCGCGTGACGGTGATGGCGCGCGCGGATGGCTGGGACAAGTCCATGGGCGGCCCCGGTGTGGGAATGGTCCTGGAAGGCCGCATGCTCGATCTCAGCGGCGGCGGCTCTTGCGCGCGTTTCTCTTCTCCCATCCCCCAAGGGTACAAGCTGTCCCTTAATTTCGACCTGCCCGGCACCTCGTTGCGCGGCGTGCACAGCGAAGTGATGCGCATGACCTCGACCATCAAGGGCAACCGCGAGGACTTCGAACACAATCTCAAGTTCATGGGCATGGAAACGGCTTCGCAAGAGAAGATTGTGCGGTACGTGTTCGAAAAGCAGAGGATTGATTCGCAGATGAGAGGGCCGATTAAGATAGACTGAGGGGAAGCTTGTCCTGAAGGGGATTTTCGTGAATCGAGGCTGGTGAGCGATTCATCGAGATTTCGCCGGGAGGGCGCATCTCCCGACTCCCGACCCCCGATCCCCGATTCCCGACTCCAGACGTGATACCCCAAAACGAGCTTCTGCGTCCCATCTACCCCTGCCACTCCGTGCACTGCTTCTTCCCCGGGCTTACACCCTTCTAACCACCCGTTCCCAACCTCCCCTGTTCCTGCCCTAAGTCCATAATTCTTCGCCCGTTCCTTCATTGCTTTCCGTTTTCCGGCGGTGCTATAATATCAGGGTTGAGAAAGTTAAGCCTGGATTGAGAAAATTCAGGATACCGCAAGCCGGGGGCGTCCGTTGGGTTTCAAGGAAAAAGTGCTGAATGCGATACAGGGCGAGCCGACCACGGTCGGGATCGATATCGGCAATTACAGCATCAAGATTTCTCGCATCGCGCATCGTTCCGGAGGGCCCGTGCTGCTTGGGGCTGGCATCCATGTCCTCAAGCCAGACACCATTGTGGGCGGCGAGATCAAGAACCGCGACGAACTGCTGCAGTCCCTGACGGCATTGGTCCATCGCACGGATCCCACCGGGAAAATCAAGGACGTCATCCTTTCGCTTTCCTGGTCCTACGGCGTGATCGCGGATCGCATCAAGCTCAAGTCCAACAAGGGCGAAAGCGACGAAGAGGTCATCCTGATGGAGGCCGGCCAGCGCAGCCCGTTCGACGTCGACAACATCACGCTCGATTACAAGGTGCTGCACAAAAGCCCCGATAACGAGGAGATGGAAGTGCTGCTCGTCGCCGCCAAGTTGCAGGTGATGCAGTCGTATATCGATCTGCTGTACGAAGCCGGCTTGCGGCCCGTGGTCATCGACGTGGACGCCTTCGCCGTGACCAACGCCTATCTACTTTCCGCGCCGGTCGAGGACGCCAACAAGGTGGTGTCGCTGATCAACATCGGCGAGCACCTGACAAATCTGACCTTCCTCAAGAACGGCACCTACCACAGCACGCGCGACATCTCCACCGCCTGCGACTTTTTCGTGAAAACCATCATGAAGAACCTGAAGGTGGAACGCGAAGAGGCGGCCAATATCCTGCGCGGCAAGAACGCGGAGAAGTACAACGCTGCCACGCTCCTCCGCAGCATCGAATTCTCGGCCGAAGAGCTCTCGGTAGGCATCGACCTGGCCTTCAGCTATTTCCAGTCCTCGGAGAACAATCTGAAGGTGGAGAAGATGGTCATTTGCGGAGGCGGCGCCTGCATCCGGGATCTGGCGGGCATCCTGGCCAAGCGGCATAATGTCGAGGTGGAAATCACCGATCCCCTGCAGCACATCGCGTACGACGAGAAGAAATTCAGCGGCCCTATTCCCGAAAACATCTCCACCATCCTTACGGTGGCGACCGGGCTGGCCTTGAGGCGGATATAGCATGGCTACCAGCGAAATGTCCGGCGTCAAGCCGCCGGATTTCATCCACGTAAACCTGCTGCCCATCGAATACCGCGTGGTGAAGAAGGATTATTCCTTCCTGATCGACATGCGCATCCTGGTTTCGATCACGGC
>JBDSIO010000356.1:0-22720 GCA_039917895.1 Fibrobacteria bacterium
CGGGCACACCCCTTCGCTGCCGAAGGTTCGCCTGAGTAATTCATTCCACGGGATGTACCGACTCCCTATAGTCGTTTTTCCCGTTCGGTTTTCCTCCCTGGCCAAGGATGGCTGGACGGGCTCCACACACAGGCTGAGGGTGCGGAGTCGGATCTTCTGGGCTCGCCTCCTCCTTATACCCCGGCACCACAAAGCTGCGCCACGAGCTACCTGAAGACAAAACCCCGCTGTACACCGTCACATGCCTACGCGGGGGCGGCACGATGGCCGAAAGCCGCGAGAGCGCGGATTGGGCCTGGCCCAATCCGAGGCCTTGGGCTCCAAGGCAACGCTCCAGGTGCGACCCGACGGGCGGCATGCAGGTTGAACGCGGCATCCTGGGCGCAGAGATAGCCCTTGGGCTCGGGACCGCCCTCGGTCTTTGGCGACAGCCGTATCGGCGCGCGGCGCAGGGCTGGGCCCGCGGGCGCCGCGCTGGACGCCGCCGAGGCACAGTCGCCGGCCTGTCGTATAACCCGCGTCACGGAGGTCTTGTGATCACCATCGCGCAGGTCTCCGGATTTATACAGAAGTAGGAGACTGGGGGTGTTGCGGGGGCGGGGCCCCCGCAGAAGGGGTAGCGGAGGCCACCGCAGGGGGCGGACGCGTAGCGCCCGGTCCCGAGGAGGTTGGAGCGAGGGGAAGGCTTTCCCCTCGCCCGCCCGATCGGATCCATCATCCAGCGTCGCGGACACGGTTAGTTCTTCCCTGCCGCGAGGTTCGATGCGCCCGAACGCGCGGACAAGGCTTCGCCCACCAGTATGAGCGCAGAGCCCTTGCCCAGCTTGTCATAAGCTATTTTTGTTCCGTAAAATTCCCCTCATGTGCTGTCAAAAATAGGGCCTTAAACAGCTACAATTCTGATGGTTAGCGCGTCAAACCGTAGTCTTGGTAGAAGCGGAGTTGAAAAGCTGACAAATCGTTTGAAAACCATCGAAGCCAAGGAAGTACAGTGGTAAAGTGCATTCTGATTCTGCTTTTGTCGGCTTCCCTGGCATGCACGGAAGAATTGAATGAGCCGGAACCGAAAAGCCTGGGCGAAGCCTATTCATGGGTGTTCGGTACCGCGGCTTTGCCTCTATTACTCCCATTGATGCTGCTTGGCCGGGATAGCCAATCGGATAGCTATGGGAGGATTCAGGACCTCGGATTCATCGTCATCCCGATAGGATGGACGATAGCTCCATCGATGGGTCGAATGTATGCCGGTGATTACAAGGCCGGATTGGGCGGGATAGGATTGCGGCTTGGGGCTCTTGCGGCAACCGGCGCAGTAGTCCTTCCTTGCATGTTCGGCGGGTGCAATGAGGCATTGATCGCAATACCAGTAGCAGCAGGTGGGATATGGATCGGCTCTGTCGTCTATGACACATTCTGGGGAACCTACCGCTCGGTACGGAAGCATAACGCGAAAATCAGCCTGTCTCCCTACATTCCCCGTTTGGGTTCGACCGGATTATCGGCGCGCGTGGAGTTCTAGAGCTGACTCTTAAAATCTTCTGATACCGGGGCTTACGTCGCAGGATGTCTTCTTCATCCATTGGGCGCCGTTCAAGATGGGGCCAAGCGCGGCAAGCAGGGGTGCGTCGAGATGCGCCATGCGAAAAACGCAACCATTGGGAAGCTAAATTTCGATGATTTCATCCTGAACGGAAATCTGCCATGAAATCAAACCGTTTCAAATACGGAGTTCACCGCATGGTTACGCTTTAGTCGCCTTTCCGAATTGGTTTAATCGGTAAGGCGCCATTACCGAAACGCGTGCACAGCGAGAGGCCGTCCAGAACCGTCACGCCTTCGATACCGGCGCTGCCTAGGCGCCTTCCTGTAGCGGAGTGGATTGCCACCTTTCCGTAAAGCGGGTGCCACCATTCCGGTACGGCGAAACCCCTCAACGGGGCGATGCGCGCATAGTCCGACCAAACTTCGAACCTATTACCCGGGCCGCGGCCCAGGGACACCTGAGCCGCCGCGAAAGCATCCGAGTGGAATTTCAGGATGGCTACGCCGGATCGGCCGCATAAATCGGCCGTGTGCCCGTTTCCGGCCGTGGAATCGAATTCAACCGGGATGCCATTGGCCTTCAGCAGGGGCCCCTTCCAAGAGAAGGGCAACTTGAAAATCCGTTGGCCCAAATCTCCGGCGAAGAACAGGCTATTGGGCCGGCCATTGCCTAAAGCCGCCAGATATCGTAATTGGGCGACTTGGATGTCCTGGGACTCGTCGACTACGGCGAAATCGAACGGAGGCTTGCCGCCCGCAGACAGCTTTTCGCTGAGTCGGGTGAACATCTCCGGATAGGTCACGCGCTTTTTGATCTTCAAGTCCTGCCGCACGCGTTCGAATATGGACCACAACACGACCCGTTGCTTTTCCGGCAGGCGGGTTTTCCGACCGAGGCGCTTCACATCCCGATTGGCCTCCCACGAGTCTACCTGCCAGGCATCCACCACCTGGTCCCATTCCGTACGCAGGAAGTGCTCGCTGAACTTATGCCCGAGGACTTGCTCTGAAGCGTCTCGCAAGGCTTTGGACACTGTCTTGGCATCGGCAACCGGGGTACGGTCTACATTCAGCTCGAACAGACGCCTTCCGATGGCGTTCAAGTCATGGACTTCCAGGCGCTCGCCCAGTTTGGGCTCCGATCCCAATAACCGCAGCAGACGGCTCCGGAGCGCGTTTGCCAGGGTCTCGGAGAATGTGGTCAAGAGTACCCGCGCATCCTGGTGACGGCGCGCCAGGGCCACGGCCCGATGCAGGGCGACAATGGTTTTGCCCGTTCCCGCGGAACCGGAAACACGGGCCGGACCGGTAAACTCCTTTCCCACAAGTTCCTTTTGGGAGGGGTGGAGGAACAGGATCCATTTTTCCCAAGGGTTGGCGAAAGCGGCTTCCAACTCCTCGACATTGCGGAGGACGCGGAATCGGCGTTGGGCATCGGGATGGGCAAAGGGATCGACGAAAAGGTCGGCGGTGGGCACAGCCATATCGCGTCGCCGATGAGACGGGCTTGACTTGTGGTGAACGTATCGGCGATTCGGAATTCCAAGCTGTTCCGGACCCTATTCCCGTTCCGCTGTATCGGACCCGGGTTTGGGCTTGCCGATCTTCTTTTTCAGGTTGGCTTGTACCTTTCGGATGGACTGCTCAGCAGGCAAGTCCTCGGGCATGGCTCCGCCGATTTCCGCGATGGTTTTGCGAACTTTGCGCCCCACCTCCCGATGTGTCCGGTTGGCTTCGACTTTGGTGGAAATCTTCTCGCGCTTCAATTTATCTTCGGTTTGAGTGGCGCGGAAAAGATTGGCCGCAAGCTCCGTAGATCCCATATGATCCGGAATCTTTTCGCTTTTCTTCAAACCCTTCTTGTCATGGATATCCTTGTTTCCCAGCCCTCCATAAAGGCCCTTATATCCTTCATCCTGGAATATGGCGTAGTCAAACGGGGTCAAGACACCGGCGCTCTTGGCTGCAGAAGCGAGATTTTTATTGTGTTCGGACAGTTCGTTCCGGAGCATGACCCGCTTCTGGTCCCCATCCAGCTTTTCAAGTTCCTTTTCGAACTTCTCTTGCTTGTGGGTCTGGATGGCAAAATAGTTTTGCGCTGCGGCGATTTGCGGATGCGAGGAGTCTCCGTTCATGGCGATGAGAAAGCAGGCATGGCGGCTGAGCACATAGTCCCCTACCTCCCTCTGAGCCCCTTTTCCAGCCTGGATCATCTTATTGATATCGATAAAATGATCCCCGACCGGCATTCCCGAACCTTCACAGGCAGCCATGGCTTTGCGAATGACATTGGTGAAATTCTGCCAATTGGCGTACCCGAGATGGGGCTGAAGCTCGCGGGCCGTCCAGAATTCAGTGCCGCGACCCGATACCTTTTTTATGGCATCGAATTGTGAGCCAAGGGACATCTCAGTCATACAGGCGCCTCCAGTTTTGGCTCAGGGCGGAAGGATTTCCCACTAAGCCAACCCAAAAATATGCATTCGTAAGAGGGACAGATTACGTCACCTTGAAAACCTTCATCACCTCATCCCCCAGATGATTGATCACCTTCACCGCAATTCGCCTCGACTTGGGCTTATCGAACGGCCGGGACACATCGCTGTTCAACGTCTGCCAGGCCTCCTCGTTGATTTCCGCCTTCAGGGTCGTCTTCAACGCCTTATAGGGATCATTGGCCCCCGGGAAATAGGCCATGCGTAGGGAGAATTGAGGATCGGCTTTTCGAAGAACGGGTTTTCCGGTGCGGGCATAACTGGGTAAAGGTATTCTATCGGCTCGATGCGTTCTCGGAGAAATTCTAAGGCTTCAAATCCCCCGCACCCTGCTCAACGCCAACACAATCTCCGGATCAAACCTCTTCCCCGCCCCCTGCCGCACCACCTCAATCGCATCCTTCTCCGCCAATGCCTCCCGGTAAGGCCTGGCCGACAACATCGACACGAACGCATCCGCCACCGCCAGCAACCGGGCCAACGGCGCAATCGCCCGCCCCCGTGTTCCCCGCGGCTTACCGGACCCGTCGTAGCTCTCTTGGAAATCCTCCAATACCCTCGCGCTCGTCTCCGCCCCCGGTATCGAGCTCACGCGTTCACAAGCCCAAGCCGCTTGCGCATGCACAAATTCGAGTTCGTCCTCGGCCAGGATATTCCGGTTCTCCAACATCCTCTGCGGCACCCGCACCTTGGCGATATCGTAGATGCGGCATACCAGCGGCCAGGCATCGCCCGTCTCCACCGGCCAATTCATTTCCTTCATCAGCAGGCGGCCCAAAGCTTCCACCCGCTCGCCCTTGGCCTCGTAGCCCGCGCAATGCTCATCCACCATCTGCCCGATCAGTCGCGCCCATGATTCCAATGCCTTGCCGCCTTCGGAAAGGTCAGGTGCCGCGGGTTTCGGAAACAATCCCAAAGCCCGGATGCCAAGGGCGAATGTCGCAGCCAGCTGGTTGAAGACTTCAAGGTCGACCGCATCGTACTTGGCCGAGGGTTTCCCGCGACGGAAAATGAGGACTCCATGCAAGGCGGAACTGACCTCCACAGGCAGGGAAAGGTACCAGGCCGCATCGGGCCCGGACGCATCCGTAACCTCCACATCCATCTTCTCCACCGTACTTCGCGCCACCTTCAGCAAAAAAGCATGCTGTCCGATACTCTCCGCCTCCGGATACAACACCTTCGCCGCCGTGATGGCCGTATCGCTTTCCGGCGAACTCACCCAATACCATCCCCCATCCGAACCCGTCAACCGGGTACCCAGGCGGATTACCTTGCTGGACAACTCCTCCATGGAAGCCGCCTCGGCCGTCACGCGCGAAATCGAATGCAGCGAAACCAGCTTCGAATACAGCACGTTTTCGTCCTTCACGCGTTTCGTCGATAACGCCTTCTCGGCCCGCTCAGAGATCTCATCCAGATGAAAAGGCTTGACCACATAATCGAAGGCGCCTCCGCGCAGGGCTTGCACGGCGGAGTTGTGGGAGGGATTTCCCGTCGTGACAATCACAGGTATGTCCAAGCCCTTTTCCTTCATCTTGGCCAAAAGCTCAAGGCCCGATATCCCTTTCATGGCGATGTCGGTGATGACGAGATCAATGGGAGTGGAGATCAGGTGGGCGAGGGCTAGATCGGCGCGGGTGAATCCGGTGACGTCGTGGCCCTTTTCGCGGAAGAAGCGCGCGATGATATCGGTGATGTGGCTTTCGTCGTCGATGATGACCAGGCGGGCCATTGTGCCTCATTCACCGGCGGAACGTATCCCGACCCGGGACGCGGATTCCGCTTCTGATATACAGTTATACCATTATTCCTGGAGCGCCGCCTTTACCAAATGGTAGAACAAAGGGCTGGGGCTGCGCAGATTGCTGGTGAGTTCGGGGTGGAACTGCGAGCCCATGAAGAATTTGTGGCCGGGCAATTCCATCACCTGCATGATGTTTTCGGTGGGGTGCTTGCCCGAAAAAACCAGCCCCTTGTCTTCCAGGGTTTTGATGTATTCGGGGTTGACCTCGTAACGGTGGCGGAAGCGCTGGCGGATCAGGGGCTTATTTCCGTAAATTTTGTAGGCCAGGCTGCCGGTCTTGATTTCCACGTCGTGGCCGCCCAGGCGCATGGTGCCGCCTTTGTTGGAGACGTTGACCTGGCCGGGGAGGATGTCGATGACGGGATGGGGCACCTTGATGCCTTCTTCGCGCACTTCGGTGGTGTTGGCGTCCTTGAGGCCGGCGACATTGCGGGCGTATTCGACCACCGCGAGCTGCATGCCGTAGCAGATGCCCAGGTAGGGTATGTTGTTCTCGCGGACGTATTGGATGATCTTGATTTTACCTTCGATGCCTCGCAGGCCGAAGCCGCCTGGGACGATGACGCCGTCGGCGCCGTTGAGCGTGGCCTCAACCGATTCCTTGCCTTCCAGCTTGGAGGTGTCGACCCACTTGATGGCGACCTTGACATTGTGGTGGGCGCCGCAATGGGTGAGCGCTTCCACGACGGAGGCGTAGGAGTCTTCCAAGGTGGTGTATTTGCCGCAGAGCGCGATGGTCACGGTCTTGCGGGGATGGTCCTGGTTGTTCTTGATGTTGTTGACCCAGGTCTCCCATTGGCGGAGATCGGGGGGCGAGTAGATGCCCAGGGTCTTGTGCAAAAGCTCCGGCAGCCCTTCCTTCTCGTAGATGAGGGGAATCTCGTAGACCGAACGGACGTCCGGGCCCGAGATGACGGCGCTGGGAAGGATGTTGCAGTAGGAGGCGATCTTCTCCTTGATGCTCGGGTTGAGCAGCTCGGAGCACCGGCCGATGACGATGTCGGGTTCGATGCCCTTTTCGTTGAGCAGGCGCACGGACATCTGGGTGGGCTTGGACTTCTGCTCGTGAACGCCTTCGGGCACGGGCACGTAGGTCAGGTGGATGTAGATGAGGTTGTCCTCGCCCACGTCGCGCTTGAGCTGGCGGATGGCTTCGAGGTAGAACTGGTTCTCCAGATCACCCACGGTGCCGCCGACTTCGATGAGCAGGACGTCCGCGTTTTCCTTGGCCGCGATCTCGTGGTACCAGTTCTTGATGGAGTCGGTGACGTGGGGGATGAACTGGACGGTCTTGCCCAGGTAGTCGCCGCGGCGTTCCTTGTCCAGGATGTTCTTGAAGACCTTGCCCATGGTCAGGTTCCAGTAAAACTTGGTCTCGATGCCCATGAAGCGTTCATAATGGCCGAAGTCCATATCCACTTCGCCGCCATCGTCCTGCACGAACACTTCGCCGTGCTCGATGGGGTTCATGGTGCCTGGGTCGGTATTGAGATATCCGTCGCACTTGACCGGAATCACCTTGAGGCGGCCCGAGAGGAGGTTGCCGATGGAGGCTGCGGCTATGCCCTTGCCGAGACCGGAGAGCACTCCCCCCGTCACGACGATGTACTTGCAACTGGATTTCCGGGGCTTGGACACGATGGGCAACCTTCCTGGGGTCTTATGGCTATTTATTCAAAAGGCCGGTTCAGCCAACGCACAATTATAACCATATTCAGGTCCGCTTACTCGTGGTTCGCGAGGGCCTCGGCCGAGAGCATGGAATTGTCGACGAGGTCCGGGAAGCCCCGCCGCAGCAGGGCCAGGGCCGCTTCCACATCTTGAGGAACATCAACGGCTTGACTCGGAAACGGGCAGGCGTGGGCCCGGATTTGCGCGGCGCCAAGGTCACGTAAAAGTTCGTGGCTCTCAGAAAGTTCCAGTCCGGAAGGGGCGCCGAGGGCGTATTTGCGGACATAGGTCTTGCTGTAACCGTAGGAACCCATTTGCAGGCGGGATTCGATGCCGTGATTGCGGGGGGCGCGGCGGTAGAAATCGACCACGTAGCCATCGGCATTTAGGGCGGCCTTGCAGCGGTTGGGATTGACCAGGTCTTCCAGGCTGACGGCGTGTTCGTGGACCAGAATGTGAACGTTTTCGGGTTCCAGGGTCAAGGCGCGGTAGAGCAGGCGCAGGGCCTGGGGCGAAAAGGCGGGCTCGTCGCCTTGGAGGTTCACGATCAGGTCGTTGGCGACGAAATCGTGATATTTGCCGATGCGTTCCGTGCCATTGGCGGCCGGGCCCGTTACTTCCACACGGAAACCCGCCTCGGAAACCAGGTCGCGGATTTCCTGGGCGTCGGTGAGGCACAATACCTCATCGAAACACCCGGCTTCTTGGGCGCGGCGCAGGGTGTGGATGATGATGGGAGTGCCGAGGAGCGGCTGGATGAGTTTGTTGGGAAAGCGGAGTGAGGCCAGGCGTGCGGGCACGACGCAACTGACTTTGCGGTTCATATCTTCACCCGGCAATCACCTTGGGGATCGAGAAATGATCCATGTTGATCGAGGGCGCGTTGCGGAAGGCAAGTTCCTTGTCCAGGCTGGGCACGTTGACGTCTTCGCGCAGAGGACGCGAGGCTGTGTCGACGGCGAGCATGGGCTCGACGTCCTTGAGGTCGATCTTCTTGAGCACGGCCATGTATTCCACCAGCCGGTTCAGCGAACCGGTCATCTTCTCGACGTCGGCTTCGGAAAGCTCCAGGCGCGAGAGCTTGGCCATCCGGAGGACTTGATCGCGATTTACTTCCATGGAATACCCCTTCACTGACTGTCCCCGGGAGATTTCCGGGTGCAAACCGCAAAGTAGTAATTGAGGCGCCTCTGGAAGGAAAATCGGCCAAATCTGAAGGAATTTGAAGATTGATCTGGGTCTTAGGGGGCGGGATTCAGGGCAGTTCGTACCCTTCCTCCCTGCGTCCATCCAATTTTTCCTTCATGTGGCGGGCCGGATACGCCTTGGGATGCATAGGTATCACATCCTCCAATTTGGTGGGATGTTTTCCCGTGATGTTCCCTCCCAGGGCCAGGACAACTTTTTGGATGAGCCCGTCGGTCTTGCGCGAGATCGACTCCAATTCATGATTGCCCACCTTGGCCATGAGCAGGGCGGGGCTTTGCAGGCTTACGACTATGCCTTCCGCCTCGATCCGGTCCTGCAGCACAACGTTATAGGGTATCAACAGCCCGGCATTGGGTTCCGCGCCCAAAGCCTCATAAGCAAGTTCCGGATGCCAAACGCCCACAATCAGGTAATTGCGGAACTCGATGCCCAAGGACTCCTTGAGCGTTTCCTTTACATCGATTTCGGAGAGTTCCACGAACCCTTCCAGATTCAAGGCGTCCATGACTTCGCCCTTCGCATCCGCGAAATCGAAGCCCTTAAGGGTAAGGGCATAACCGAAGTTTTCGATGGCCATTGGGAATTCCTTTTCTGAGTGTTTGCTTCCACGACGGCCGCACGGCCTGTCCGCGATTCAAAGCGACAATCATACCAACCCATCGACGCTGGATTTTACTGGCTTCGCCTTGCTTCAAACCGACATTAAAGCGGAACGCGGCGGGCATCCTGCCACATTGGCAAACGGGCATGGCAAAATGGCCGAATGCCCCCTTTGATGCGCCCATAATCGATCTACTTAAAGGCTTTTTGGACCCTTAGTAGGCGCCCGGACGAAGCGGTAACCCATGAATTCCAGGGTTTCCACCCCTTTGCCATCGGATCCGTCTGTTGTTGCCCTGTGGCTTTCTGGGCTCTCACTGGAAATGACCCGCACCGCATCATCCGTGACGTACAAGGCGGCTGTGGAGTCGGAAAGGATTTTCAGCGGACGTCCGGTGGGATTGTTCCAGGCCCAATAAAGCAGGCCCGAATAGGATTGATAAAAAAATTGCATGTCGAACTTGATGGCCACCGGCGAATCATCGGGATTCACGCAGACATAGCGGCCCACGCGTTTGCGCCAGACCTCGGGTACGCTATCCGGCCGGATCCGCTCAGCCAAACCATAAGGACCCTGGCCCACGGCGCCCACCATGAATTTCCCTTTTGCGACAGGGCGTATATAAGCGGCCTCCTTGGACCGGATGGGGATGAAGCCCAACACATCATGCTGAATGAGAAAGGAATCTTCGCCGGACATCACCATGGTCCGATTCCGTTTGCCGTTCACTTTAAGCCTAAGGCGGTTTCCCCGGCGCGTGATTTCGGCATCGGCGATATTGTCGTCGAAAGACACGGCAAAGCGGCCGGTGAAGGCTTCGAGTTTTTCGGCGGCCAATGGGATTTCCGCTTGTCGCTGTGGAGTCGGCGGCTTCGCAAGCTTACGACCGAGCTTGGCCTCGACCAAGGCCGCCATGGCGGTCATGGCGATGCGATCGGAATTGCCTCCATTGATGAGGAGCACCAAGCCTACCTTAAGGTCCCGGGAACCGATGAACAGGCTTTGAAATCCGGGCATGGACCCGCCGTGGCTGAAGATCCGCACCGTGTCCCCGGCCGCCATGGCCATGTTGGTCAGGAAAAAACCCAGGCCGATGCGCAGATTTTCATCCGCCGCAATGCCGTTGTTCTGCCGGTTGAGCATAGTGTCCAAAGTCGCCTTAGCCAGGATGCGGCGACTTTCCATCCCTTTGCCGGAATCCGGGCCGGTGACTCCGCCGACAACACCGCCGGCGAAAAACATCTGCATAAAGCGGGCGAGATCCGTCGCCGAAGAATAGATCGAACCCGCCGCGAGATCCGGGATATTGATTTCCGATCCCGGGATTTCCTTTCCGTCCACGCGGGTACGGGAAAGCAGCGAATCCCATTCCGGTTTGTAGAGCACGGAGGAGTGCGTCATCCCCAAGGGAGCCATGATGGAATCCTGGATATAATCCGCGTAAGGTATCCCGCTGACTTTGGCAGTCATATTACCCAACAAACCGAATCCCAGATTCGAATAGGCGAAGAAACGATCCGCCGGCCCTATTCGGTAATCGCCGGAAACTGTTCTCGGCCATTCTTCGAAGCGGGCCGCGGCCTCCTCGGGGCGGCGGAAGAACAAACCATGGATATGCTCGCGGGGCAGGCCGGAATGGTGGGTCAACAGATTCCGGGGAGTGACGCTGCCGGTATCTTCGGAGAGGCTACGTATGCGGAATTCCGGCAGGTAGGTTTGCAGCGGCCGATCCAGATCGATCTTACCCTGCTCGTGCAGTCGCATCACGGCGGTAGCGGTGAAAAGCTTGGTGATCGACCCGATGCGGTACAAGGTCCGATCCGTCGCCGGCGTCGGCCGCTCTGTGGTGGCATTGCCGAATCCGGCGGACCAGATCACGCGCTGATCCTCGACCAGGGCGATGCTGGCGCATTGGGCCTTGGAAGCATGCAATTCCTTGGGGATGAATTCCTGCAGAAAGGCGATGAGTCCGGCATATTCTCCGGCGACAGGGATAGGCGGACGCTTGGGCGGTGCGGAAGCGCAGCCCGCGATCAGAAACGAGACTACGATCGAAACGAAAATCGGAATGGAAATCCGAACGGAAAGAACCGGATGTTTCTGGAACTTGTGCATGTCGTCTCCACGTTGGCGCGCGAACAACATACACGAATACGGATAAATAAAGTTTTTTCGGGGTGCCGCGCAATTTACTTTCGAGCCACATCCGGGGCCCTGCCCCATATCGTGGAGGTAATATGAAGGTTTTGCGCGCAACTTTGTTGGCGGCGGGTCTTTTGGCATTGGCGCCTGAAATATCCCACGGGGGCTTACTGCTGTCGGCTTGGCTGGACGGCAATCAGGAAGGGTTGGATTCGGTGAAGGCGAAGGGCGTGGTCGGCATCAAGCTTAACGACAGGATGGATTCGGCGCAGGTTTACGGCGCCTTCACAAACCTGTCTGGGCCCATCACGAGCGCGCATTTCCATCCGGGCGTGCGGGGAATCAATGGGCCGCCCGCCATCACCATTACGGGTTGGCTGAAGGGGAATTCCATCGCCACGACTTGGGCGCCCATCGCCCGGAGCACCGTGGACAGCCTGCTGCGCGGGCTATTCTACCTCAACATCCACACCGCCGCGCATCCCAATGGGGAAATCCGTGGCCAGGTGGAGCTGGAACGGGACCTGCAGTTCACGGCCGAGATCAAGGGCAGGTTCGAGAAGGATTCCGTGACCACGGCGGCGGAGGGCATAGGGTACTTTCAGTTGTCCGCGGATGATTCGACCCTGTCCACCTGGGTCGTGTACCGCTATCCGGCCGATGATGAGGCCGACACTTTGACCATGGCGCATTTCCATGTCGGTTCCAAGGGCGCGAACGGAGCCGTGGCCATCGATCTCACCCCGGATACCTCGGCCGGGTTCATGGTGGCAAGGAAATCCCTTGTTTCGCCTATGAACGGGATCACCAGCGCCGCCTTCCTGGATTCCCTGAAGGCCGGGAGCGTATACATCAACTTCCATTCCAAGAAGCATGCGGGCGGATTGATGCGCGGGCAATTGACAGCCACCCGGGAGCGCATCTTTCCCTCGGTTTTGAAGGACAACGCGGCCGGCACGCAACGCCAGGGTGTAGCCATCACGTGGCTCTCGAACGACACTAAAAAGCTGATAGTGCGCGCCTCCTATTCGGGCATGACCGGATCGATAACCGCGGCTCATTTCCACAAGGCGACGCCGGTGGTGGTACCGATCGACAGTTCCACGATTTCGGCAACCGGCATCGCGGCAGAAATCCCATTGGATGCCGTGTCCACCGCCGGGTTCAACGAGGAAGGATTTATCGCGGACCTGATGATGGGCGACATCTATCTCAACGTGCACACCGTGGCCAATCCAGGGGGCGAAATCAGCGGAGCCTTGAAGCTGCCTGTCCGCACCGGCTGGGCATTCAGCCTGGAAGGCGCGCAAGAAACCCCGGCGGTCACGACCAGGGCTTTCGGAGCAGGCGTGGTCTCCATGGATCCGGACAGCCTGAACGTGCGCTATGCGGTGGTGGCTGACAGCCTGGATTCGCTTTTCACCGCGGCGCATTTCCATAGACAAGCGGCCGGAGCCGCAGGCGGCCTGGTGTTCGACATCGGCAAGACCTTCAACATGAACATCGACAGCATGACCGGCCTCTGGGCAACCGGCTGGTGGACTCCGCGGAATTCTCCCAATCCGTTCACCAAGGTTCTGTCCTCGTCCTTGTTGGCCGATAGCCTATACATCAATATCCATACCGCCCGGAATCCCGCCGGAGCCATCCGCGGGCAGATCAAGGATCGCCAAGGCATTGCGGTCGCGATCTTCGGGAAGATACCGAAGGCGCAGGCCGGATTCGCGACCCTGGTTCCCATGTCGGGAGGAAAGGCCATAGGGTTCCTGGGCGAAGCCGGGCGCACCTTGACCGTGCGCGTGGTTTCCATGAACGGAAAGATATTGGAAGAAAAAAGCCTCAAGCTGAATGCCGCGGGTTCGAGCGATGCCATCGAGTTGAATGGATTGCGGCAGGGACTGTACGGGGTGATTTGGGAGGACAAGGGACTCCAGGGGAGCGCCAAGTTCTTGCGTCGATAGCTTTTCCGGCACAAGGCCAGGTAACCCAGAACACCTTGGAGTCGAATTGGGGCGGGTATTCCGCCCCGCCGCCTCCGCCGGGATGATAGGTCATTTCGATGCCGAGGCATTTATTTCGATTCCGCTCCGTTCACGTCGACGCGCCGGAAAATGGAGCCCGGAATTTCCAGGTGGATTCCTCCGTTTTCCATTATGATCCGATACCTCTTGGACTCGGTCCGGACGCCCGGTTTGCGGAGGGACACGGGGCCTATTTCGGACAACGGAAAATGCCCATAGCGCATACCCGAACCGTTCCATGTCATGACCTTGATGGCTGCTGCGGAAGGACTGGCGGAGATCCAAGGAATGTCCAGGCTTGCGGCGCCACCGGCGCCGAGTACGCCGCGGACTTCGCCAATCAGGCGCTCCCTCAGGAAAACCCGATCAGGAGGCATGGGATCAGGCCCCGGAAAGGGATTCATGGACAGGGTATCCACCTGCACTAATTGCAGATAGATGGAATCCCCGGCTGCGCCGGCATCCTGAAGGGTCAAGCGGGAGCGGCTGCTTCCTGCCGCGGGGACCAGATCGAAGGCGGGAACTCTCAAGGTAAGCCCAGGGTCGCCCAACAAGGCGAATCCTTGATCGTTGATAGGATCGGTAGAACCTCCACTTTTGGCGCGCGAAATGGAGGTGCCCAACGTGCCTCCTTGCAACGCCGAATCGCCCCAACGCTGCATCAACTCCAAAGCCGGGTTAGGGTAGCTGAAACTCATGGGCCCGAAAAACGCGATGGATCCATGCGGGTGGAATAACAACTCTTCACCCATAGAAACCGAGTACCGATCCGCGAAACCCGCGGTGGAGGATCCGATAAAGGCAACGATGGGCTGCAGCGCCTTGGGCTTGAGCCGGGGAAGGTCATCAGGGGTTTTGAAGACCTTTTCATCGGTGAATTGGCTCATGCTGGAATGACCCGCGAAATACAAGCGAGTGGGGCCAGCGTTCATCAGAGCCAACAGGGAATCCCGGGCCGCGGGTTTTGTAAAGTTAGTGTCCATGGGGAATTCGATGGACAACATGCGGCGCACGAAGGGCTTTCGCTTCAAGGCGTCCCAGATATTCTGATACGTGCAGTACATGTCGGTGATCGGGTCTTGATCCCCTGGAGCCCCATGCTGGGTTTGATCGTCATTGGCGAATCCGTAGGTAAACGCCATGGGACCATACGGGTAATGGGTTTCATAGGCTTCCACCTTGTCCACGTAGGCGCGGGCTTGGGCGATGGTCGAAGCGGGAACGCGTCCCACCGATGCCGAGAACCGCAGCGAGTCGAAGGAAAGCGTATCCAGCAAGGTACCATAGACGTCATCCGAGGCCAGCGTGTCGTATACGATGGGATTCCAGTAGTTCGGATCGCGCGCTTGATACGTGTAGGTCGGAACCCGGTCACCAGGCGCGGCCGGGTCCACGGATGCATCCCCGAAGAGGACCAAGTGAACGGGGAGTTTGCCGTTCTTTTGCTTCACGGCGCGAAGGAACGCGGACACGGACAGGGACCTTTGGCCGGTAACGGGATATTCCCGCTCGATGTCGCCCATGGTGGCGACCTGGGGTTTGACGATGCGATCGAGCGCGGTCAGGGACCGAAAATCGGCCAGCCTCCGCGCTTGTGGAAGCAGCAGGCTATCCGTCAGAATCAGGTAATCGCAATCAACCGCCACTTCCAAGGCCTGCGCGGGCCGGGCGGGAAACGTCGCCGAAACCCCTAGGATAATCAGAAGTGGAAACCGTTTCAGTATTTTCATTCTGTCACCGTTCGACGCCGGAAATTTTTCAACTCTCCAGGACCCGCTTCAGCATTTCATGTTTCCCCAAGGTGGCGGCGAACACCTCATCGAATATCGGCGGCAGGCCCGCATCCAGGCAGCGTACGCCCTCTTCGGTAATGCCGCCTTTGGTGGCCACACGCGCGATCAATTCCTCGAATCCCAGCTTCCCTTCGGCCAACAACCTGGCCGTGCCCAATAGGGTATCGATGACCATGCGCTCGGCATCGGCCTGGGGGATGTCGCTGAAGCGTACCCCGGCCTCGGCGAATTGGCGGAAGATGGCCGCGATCAGCCCCGGCGCGCAACTGGTGAGATCGGATCCGGCCTCGAAATCCTTTTCCGCCAGGCGTTGGACCGGACCCAGGGTCGCGAACCAGGATTCAACCACTGAAGCCGCTTCGGCGGATACTCCCGGACCATGGCAGACCAAAGTCACCCCGTGGCCGCCGGCGGAGGCGAGGCTGGGGATGGCCCGGGTGTATTTACCGGGCGCGAGGCGATTGAGATATTCCAGGCTTGCGCAGGCGGCGATGGAAATGATATGGGCATCCTTGCGGATAGCGCCGTGGATGCCCTCCAGCACGCCTTTGAGTTCCAGCGGTTTGACGCATAGGAACAGATGGCTGGCCAACAGTGCGGTCTGGCGATTGTCCTCGGCGGCGATGAGGTGCGGATGGGCCGCGGCCAGGGGCGCCAGCTTTTCCCGTGTGCGGGTAGAGACGGCGATCTGGGAGGGCGCGCAGACCTTGGCCGCAAGGAACGCTTCGATGAGCATGCGGGCCATGCTCCCATAGCCGATAAAGCCCAGTTTGGCCTTGAAGGAAGAGGTTGGCGGGGATTTGGATGCGGAGGCCGGGTTCGCCATCGTCAGCTACTTGCCGATCACGGTGAGTTTGGCATACTTGATCATCAGCACCCGGCGGATATGGTCCATGAAGAGGACGTGCACGCGGGCCGATTCGCCCGAGCCGTCCACCGCCACCACCGCGCCGTCGCCAAACTTGTCGTGGCGCACACGCTGGCCTTTCACGAAGCCCGCTTCGGCTTCCTGGCTGATATTCTCGTAGTCGGGCATGAGGCTTGCGTCCGCATCGTCGCTGCCGCGTCCTCCGCTGGTGCCGAAACCGCCTCCTTTATATCCGCCCCCGGAGCCGCCGAAGGAACCCGTACGGCCTCCCCCGCCGCTGCCGTAGCCGCCTCCGCGCTGGCCGGCGCCGAAACCGCCGCCATCACGTCCGCCGGATCCGTTGCGCGGATAGCCTCCACCGCCCGAAGGCAATACCGGACGGGCCAGCTCGATGTATTGCTTGTCGATTTCGCGGAAGAACCGGGAACCGACGGATTCCTGGTACATGCCGTAACGGCGGCGGCGATGGGCGTAGCTGAGGCTCAGTTCCTGGCGCGCGCGCGTCACCGCCACGTAGAACAGGCGCCGCTCTTCTTCCACGTCCCCGCTTTCGTCCTGGCGCATCATCGGGAACAGGCCGTCTTCCAGGCCGGTCACGAACACCCTCGGGAACTCCAATCCTTTCGCGCTGTGCACGGTCATCAGCGTGACGGCCTCCTGGGTGGCCTTGAGGCCGTCGGTATCGGCCAACAGCGAGATTTCCTGCAGGAACAGATCCAGATCCTGGAGGCGGGCGGATTCCACCGTGCCGTCCCCGAAGCCCTGGATATCGTCCGTGTTACCCCGGATCCCGGCCTCGCCGAAAAAGTCCAGAGCTTCGGATTTCTGATCCTGGGAAGCGCCATTGAGCGCCCTGCCCTTTGACCCCGGCGCCCATCCTCCATCCTTTTCGGGAAAGTCGCGGCCCGGAAGCGGGAATTTCAATTCGAGGGCGTTCTGGAAGCGCTCGGCCTCGGCCGCATCGGGGTCGTTGGCCTGATCGAGTTCGCCATCGGCGCGGCGGCGCAGGAAGTCCTGGGCCGCGGAAACGAGTTCCTCCACGTTGGCCAGCCGGTCCAGGGATTCGTCGGAGCCTTCTTCTTCCAGGTGGGCCCGGTAGCCCGTGCGCGAGATGATCTCGGCGATCAGCGAAGGCAGGGGTTCGTTGGCGGCCAGGGTGCGCAAAGTATCGAGCAGGACGGTGAAATCGCTTAGGCGCTTGCAGGCGCCGGCGTTGAGGCCGGCCTTCTCCGGGGTGCGCAGGGCGTCGATAAGCTGCAGGCCGTGTTCGAAGGCGTAATCCTTGACTCCGGAAATGCTCTTGTCGCCGATGCCGCGCTTGGGCACGTTGATGATGCGCTCCAGCGCGACGCTGTCGTTGGGATTGCCGATCACGCGCAGATAGGACATCAGGTCCTTGACTTCCTTGCGCTCGTAGAACCGGATGCCGCCCACGATCAGATAGGGCACGCGCGCGCGGCGCAGTTCGTCTTCCATAATGCGCGACTGCGCGTTGGTGCGGTAGAACACCGCGGTCTCGCCCGGCTTGAAGCGGTCGTCCTCTTTGATGCGGCGAGCCACCCAGGCGGCCTCGAGGATTTCGTCGTCCATGTCCAGCACGGTGATCTTGCCGCCGGCCTCGTTGGAGGTCCAGATGGTCTTCTCCATGCGGTGCTTGTTGTTGCGGATGACGGAGCTGGCCACCCCCAGGATGTTGGCCGTGGAGCGGTAGTTCTGTTCCAGCTTGGTCACGCGCGCGCCGGGGAAGTCCTTCTGGAAGGTGAGGATGTTGGTGATGTCGGCGCCGCGCCAGCCGTAGATGCTCTGGTCGTCGTCGCCGACCACGACCAGGTTCTTGTGCGCGCCCACCAGCAGGCGGATGAGCCGGTACTGGGCCTTATTGGTGTCCTGGTACTCGTCGATGAGGATGTAGCGGAAGCCGGAGGCGAAGGCTTCGCGCACTTCCGGGAAGGTTTCCAGCAGGCGGATGGCCAGGAAGATGAGATCGTCGAAATCCATCCCGTTGTTCTTGCGCAGTTCTTCCTGGTAGACGTGGTACAGGTGCGCCATCTTCTCTTCGTAGCGATCCTCGGCGTTGAGCTTGGCCTCGGTGGCGGGGATGCCTTTGTTCTTGTTGCCGCCGATGAAATGCCGCACGGCGTCGACGGAATACTGGATGTCATCTTCGAGCTTTTCGGCCTTGAGGATTTGCTTGATGAAGCGCTTCTGATCGTCGGTGTCGAAAATGGTGAAGTTGGAAGTGTAGCCCAGGCGGGTGGCGTGGAAGCGCAGCAGGCGGGCGCAGATGGAGTGGAAGGTGCCGACCCATTTGAGGTTGCCGGAGTAGCCGATGAGCGCGGAGATGCGTCCGCGCATTTCCTGGGCAGCCTTGTTTGTGAAGGTGACGGCCAGGATTTCCCAGGGGCGCAGGCCGCGCTCGCGGATGAGCCAGGCGATTTTGTAGGTGAGGACCCGGGTCTTGCCGGAGCCGGCGCCGGCGAGGATGAGTTGGGGGCCTGGGGAGTGCGTTACCGCTTCGAACTGGTGGGGGTTTAGGGCGGCTTCCAGGCTGGCGGCGTCGAGCTTGACGAGGTTCTGGGGTAGGTTCATCTGTGGGTTCAATTTAGAAATTGCGGCGGGCGTCCGGGGTGTTTACCATCGGTAGCTCAGGCCCATGAACAGGATGGGGATGGGGTAGTTCGCGTCGAAGAATTTCCAGCTCTTGGTGTTCTGATCCTGCATGATGTGGTTCGGGGTGTTGAAGGCGTTCCAGATTTCCATGTATGACGACATGGTATGCCGGAAAAAGGTAAAGTCTTTGGAGAGGCGTATGTCCCAGCGGCTGTAAGGCCGGTAACGCGAGGTGTTGCGCTCTTCCAAATAAAACAGGGTATCGCTCCCGGTCTGGAGGTTCGATCCGGGCAGGCTGGGCATGTTGTAATTGGTGTAGGGCAGGCCGGCGGCGAAACGGCCGCGCAGCGAGAGTTCGTAATTGCTGGGCATGTGGAAATAGTTGACCCAGTTGAAGGCCCAAGGGCGGTGGTAGCGGAAGTCGTAGTCGCGCTGGTTAGGCTGGTCGCGGCGCTTGGAATAGCTGACTTCCCCGGACACCCAGCCGCTCCAATATTTCGCGGGGTCGTAGAAGAAGGAGACTTCGCCGCCCGCGGCTTTGCCCTGGCCGTCATTGGTGTATTCCAGATCCTTCTCCCCGAAACGATCTATGAGAAAGGCTTTGATGGCGGGGTCAAGCCGGTCGAATTCGGCGCTGTCTATTCCGCCCAGGCGGGTCTTTTCGAAGTCGATGCGGCCGGTGTTCTTGAGGACCGGGACCACCAGGTCGTAATAGTTCTTCTGGTAGATCTGCAGTTCCATGCGGTAGGTCTTGGAGAAATGGTGGGTCCATTCCGCGTTCATGTGGAAGGCCTTTTCCGGCCGCAGGTCCGGATTGACGTCGCGTTCATTGAAGGGGAAATCGGACTGTGAATAAACGCCCGTGGCCAGGGTCAATTCATCCTTGTCGCCCAGGCCTTGATAGTAGGCTGCTCGCGGGCTGAGGAAGGCGTCGCCCGACCAGGTATCCAGTTCGTACCGGAAGCCTGCCGTGAGCCGGTGGTCGTCGTCAAGGCTCCAGGAATCCGAAGCGTAACCGCCCAGGAAAGATCCCGAATTCCTGCCGCTGAAGTCGAAGCGGATGAGATCGGGCAATTCGGACAGGTAGGATGCGTTGTCGCTGGAACCGGGATCGCTGGCGAGGATGACGAGGCCGTTGGGATTGAGATAACCGAGCCCATCGGTAACGTCCACGCTACCGTCGACGATCACTTCGTAGATGGAGCGTTCGAGACGCGTGTCGAAATCGAACTTCCGCATGGATTGGAAGATGCCCGCCTTGATCAGATGCTTTTCCGCGGCCTGCCATTTGGCATTCAGGTTCCAATCCATGGCCTGCTTGCCCAGCTTCAGATAACGCACGCTGGGACCGTAGGTACGGTAACCCGCGTATGCGCCGTTGACGGTGGTATCGTGCCAGACGGTTTCATCGGAGAACTTCACATGCCAGTCCTGATCCTGGTAGGCCGTGTTCACATCGATGTCCAGGGTTTCGGACGGTTTGCCGTGCAGGTGTATCCCGTGGATCTGGTTGTCCACGGTAACATTGGCGATGGTATCCAGGCTCTGGCGCTGGACCCAGCGCTTGGTGTCGGTGGTGGCGAATTCGTTGAACCAGTCGGGCGAAACCTCGCGGCCGTTGTCGTAATACCGGGTGGTGGGATTGCGGGAATGGAATCCGTCGTTGGAAAGCAATCCGGAATAATCGGCGCGCCATTTGGAATTCACCACCCAGTTGAGCCCGAATTGCTTGTCGCGGAAGTTGGGCAGTTCCAGGTAGCGGCGGAATTCGGCCTTCTGGGCCGAGAAGGCGCTATCACTCTGGATCAGATCGGCAACGTCCCAGGCGCGGTTGACCACCCAATCGTACCAGAATGCTTGGGTGGAGAAAGAAACGGAAAGCCGGTTTTTGAGAATGGGCACGCCCACGTAGAAATTGCCGCGCAGGAAGGAGAGATCGGCGAAAAGGCGGAAGCTGTCGAGCGGGGCCGGGCGGGATTGCATGAACAGGGCCGCGGAAAGCGCGTTGCCGGCCTCGACGGGAAAGCCGCCGCTGTACAGGGTCATGTCCTCCAGGGATTCGGTGTTGAAGATGGAGTAGATGGTGCCGAAGTGGTAAGGTTGCAGCAGCGGGATGCCATCCCAAAGCACTTGGGTCTCCTCGGCCTTGCCCCCGCGCACGAAAGGGCGGACACTCAGATCGTTCTGGTTGGTCACGCCGGGCAGGGTGCCGAGTACCTTGAGGGGATCGCCCTGGGCCGCGGCCACGCGCTGGATGTCGCGGCGGCTGAGACGGATGCGGCTGGCTTCCTTCTGGCGGTGTACGTTGCTGCCGCGTGCCTTAACGCGCTTTTCCTGGAGTTCCAGGACTCCCTTCGCCGAATCCGCGGCGGCGATGGAATCGCGGTGCGTATCGGCCGGACCATCGGTCCCACGGGAGGAATCGGGAAGGATTTGCCCGGGGATGTCCGCCTTCAAACTGTCTTCGGCCGAGACCCCATAGGTCCCGTCGGAATCATACCCGGTGTCGGCGGGGGTAGCAGAGCCCACCGATGCGGTGGACGGAGTTGAAGTCGGAGATGCGTCCGAAGATGAGCCCGAAGAGGCGGTTGGAGATGAGGCCCCAGAGGTTGGAAAGGTTGGAAAGGCTGGAGAGGCTGCTGCCGTAAAAATGGCCGTCGCGCCCAGAACCAGGGCCGCGAAGACAAAGCGGCGCTGCGCAAGCGACCGGCGTCGAGCGTTCGAGGGGCGCATCAGAAGTTCCATCCGAAACCGATGTTGAAATTCAGAACGTAGGATTCAATGAGGGACGGATCGATATTGAAGAACGGTGCGACGACGGGAAAGGTCACCACGGCTTCGGGGGTGACATAGTCGGGAAGCAGGAACATTTCCGGCCAGCGGATGAATGTCCCAAGCGCCAATTGGTGCGCATGGCCGAGGTTGGAAACGAACTTCCAATCGCGGAACGAGTTCTCGAGATCCGCGGGTTGGGTGGCTAGGATGGTATAGCGGTAATTTCCGTAGATGGCGTGCTGGCCGCGATTGCCGAGGTTGCGCGAGGCCGCGTATTCGAAGAACCAGGAATTGTCGGCCCACATGCCGATGCCCCATCCCGCGGAAAGGCTATGCTGGGCGTGGAACCGTTTGGGGATAGGCAGCCCGAACTCGAGGTCGAATTCGGCGGTGGCGGGGTTGGTCACCGCTTCCAGATGCCAGCCCATCTCGACGCCGGTGAGGGGACCCCACGCACCGCGCACGCCCAGCCGGTAGTCCAGGCTGAATTTGGGAATCGAGAGACTGGTGATTTCCGCCGGCACCAGTTGGGACTCAGGGACCGGCGTGGTACCCCCATAGGAGCGATCGGGCTGGCAGCGGGAGTCGGAAATGCGGGAGTCCTCGAAGGCGCGATAGTACCCGTCCGGGCAATCCGATTGATAGATTTTGGATCGTCCAACCCCGAAGGTAACGGCTGTTTTCCCTGGCTCCAGAATGCGTCCGGAATTGAAATGGTGCGTGGTATACAAGCATCCCGTAAGGGAAAACAGCAGGAATAGGTAGGGAACCAGGGCTGCGCGCTTCAGATCATGTCCTCGTCTTCGGGTATGCGTATACGCAAAGTAGCTAAGTCCCAAGGAGCCATCCACCCATGTCCTTCCCCTGGCAATCCCAAGGCCGTCACTTACTGGCTCCTGTGATCAGCTAGGGATCAGCTAGGGATCAGCTAGGGATCAGCTAGCGGAATCCTTCCGATTCCCGGCGAATATTCTTCTGGTGCAAGGGCTTGATATTGCACATCTTTGGCAGTAGTCATCCTTTCCTATATGTCCGTCTTACCCCAGTCTTAAGAGGTTTCGCATGTTCCCTTCGTTTACCCATTCCGCCTTCGCGGCATCCCTGGCCCTAGCCATGCTGCCGGCTCACGCCGTGGACGTCTCCGGAAATGTAATCAGCAAATCGGGCGCGCCCATTTCCCAGGCCA
>JBDSIO010000357.1:0-11556 GCA_039917895.1 Fibrobacteria bacterium
ATTGCCGGACCAATCGCGGATTCATCTTTGTGGGCTGGAATTTCAATACCCTCACGGCTCAACGCGTGGCCACGGGCGCCTATGTGACGCGCATCCACTACCAGGTGAAGGCGGGCGGCAAGACTTCCGTTCAAGGCGACTTGGACCAGATCTGGGGAGTGCTTAGAAGCAACTAAGCATTCCACCCCGTTTTCGGTAGCGGGCGCTCCAAAGCCCAAAGCCAGAAGGGCCGGACGGAAATATTCCGATTCCCGGTCTTGATATCCTCATATTCGTCATCCGTCAGGATCAGGCCGTTTCCGCAGTCGAACGCGTCCATGGCTTCCAACAAGCCGCGCACTTCCCTTTCCCTGGTCTTCGCCGAATCCATCCGGTAGCAGGATTGGATGAGGCAGGTGACGCGGGATTTTTCCCTGATCACGAAATCGCATTCCCCCTTACCGGAGAAATAAAAGAGTTCGTGTCCGCGCCGCTTGAGTTCCAGGAAAACCATGTTTTCCAGGATCCGGCCTTTATCCTCGCTAACCGAAAACCGGATCGCATTCAGAAGCCCTTGATCGATACCGTAGATTTTCCGCGGATAGAGAAGCTGGTTTTTAACCTTGGGGCTGAAGAGGTGGACTTCAAAGAGCAGCAGGATTTCCCTGGCGTACCCCAGGTAGCTCAGCAGGGTTTTTTTTGAACCGCCGTGCCCGAGCGATCGCAACTCCGTTTCCAGATTGGAAGCCGAGGAAAGCGAGCCGAAACGGGAGATTTGCAATTTGAGAAAGTCTTCGAAAAGCGGGATGTTCTTGATGCGGAACCGCTCAATCATATCCCGGGTGTACATCGCGCGATAATATTCTTGCAGCGTCTCCGTAGGGTTTTCGGTTTTGCGCACCCCGGGAAATCCTCCCAGGGTTTCGAAATCGTGGAACAGTCTGCGCAGGTCCGGTTTTTTCGGGCTGAAGCGGAGGCTATCCAATCCCTGGTAATCCTGGAAATCCCATTCCCGGGAAACCAGGTACTCGAGCCAGGAATAAGGGTAAAGAGCGATCGTTTTCGCCCGTCCCCGCAATTCGGTCGCGATCTCCGTTCCCAGCAATTTCGCCGAGGAGCCGGTCAGGATCAAATGCAGATTGGGGTTCTGATCCGTAATCCGCCGCGCCCATTTGGACCAGTTGGGCGCGTTTTGGATTTCATCCACGAAGAAATAACGCTCCCCGGATTCCGGTACCTTGAACAACTCCCGGTGTACATCGAGCAGCTCGGTCAACTCCTCGCCACGTAAAGGATGAAGCCTTTCGTCCTCAAGGCTCAGATAGAGGATGGTTTCCCGCGGTACCTTGCGATCAAGGAGGGCGCGGATCGCCTGGAAACAGAGCCAGGTCTTGCCGGCCCTGCGCGGGCCGATGATGGCGGTAATGGGAGGGGCGACCAAGGCGTGGACATCCACCTCGCGAGTCGTGACCCGGGGAAGGACGCTTTCATGCCACTCCATAAGAATGCGTCGCAAGGTATCACGGGTGTTTGGATTCAACATACACGAATTATAATTATATTCGTGTAGTATAAGAAACGAATTAGTTCATAAATCGTGGAGTATAGCTTAAAAATGGTTCAAATCAAAGCCTGAAGAGGGTTTCGCAGCCTCAACGAAAAAAGGCGCCCCGGGTAGGTACGCCTTTTCGGCATTATCGGAATCAGGTGGGCGGAGTCTGGAGACGTAAGCCCTGGTAGGCGGCAGCCGTCCTCAGGCCGGGGGATTCTGGTCGCTGAGCAAAGCCGCAGAACCGTATTCACGGTTGAGTTTGGCGATGTGTTCGACCGAGATTTCCTTGGGGCAGGCGGCTTCGCACTCGTAGTGGTTACGGCAATTGCCGAACCCGAGTCCGTCCATCTTCGAGACCATGGCCAGCGCGCGCTTGGCCTTTTCGGGTTTGCCCTGGGGCATGTGCGCCAGGTGCGAGACCTTGGCGGCCACAAAGAGCATGGCCGAAGCGTTGGGACAGGCGGCCACGCAAGCGCCGCAGCCGATGCACTGGGCCGCGTCCATGGCGACATCGGCGTCCGGCTTCGGAATCAGGATGCTGTTGGCGTCCTGGGCCCCGCCCACGTTGGCGGTGATGAAGCCGCCGGCGGCGATGATGGAGTCGAACGCGGAACGGTCGACGACCAGATCCCTCATAATGGGAAAGGCTTTGGCGCGCCAGGGCTCGATCACGATGGTGTCGCCGTCCTTGAAGCTGCGCATGAACAGCTGGCAGACCGTGGTGGCGGCTTCGGGGCCGTGGGCCTCGCCGTCGATCATCTGGCAGCAGGTGCCGCAGATGCCTTCGCGGCAGTCGCTCTCGAACGCGATGGGCTCCTCGTTCTTGGTCACGAGCTCGTTGTTGACTTCGTCCAGCATTTCCAGGAAGGACATGTCGGCCAGGATCTTGGTCGCCTGGTAATCCTTGAAGCCGCCCTTGTCGTCGGCGTCCTTCTGTCTCCAGACCTTGAGCTTGAATTCCATTACTTATAGCTCCTCTGCGTCAGGTGCACGTTTTCGAACGTCAGCACGTCCTTATGCAGCTCCGGCGTCTTGCCTTCGCCCTTCCATTCCCACGCCGCCACATAGCAGAAATTATCATCGTCGCGCTGGGCCTCGCCGTCCGGCGTGGCCGACTCTTCGCGGAAATGCCCGCCGCACGATTCCTTGCGGTGCCAGGCATCGTGGACCAGCAGCTCGCCGAACTCGAGGAAGTCGGCGATGCGGCCCGCTTCTTCCAGGTTCTGGTTCAAGGTCCCGGCGCCCCCGGTCACGTTCACGTCTTTCCAGAAATCGGCACGCAATTTCGGAATCGCCTCCAGGGCTTCCTTGAGGCTTTTTTCCGTGCGCGCCATGCCGCACTTGTCCCACATGATCTTGCCGAGTTCGCGGTGGAACTCCATGGCCGGCCTCTTGCCCTTCACGGCCAGCAGCTTATTGATCATCTCGCGCTGCTTGGCTTCCGCGTCCTTGAAGGCCGCGTGGTCCGTCGACACCTTGGGCAGGTTGGCGCCGGCCAGGTAATTGCCCAGCGTCTGGGGAATAATGAAGTAGCCGTCCGCCAGTCCCTGCATGAGCGCGCTGGCGCCCAGGCGGTTGGCGCCATGGTCGGAAAAATTGGCTTCGCCGAGGACGTGGAGGCCGGGCACGTTGCTCATCAGGTTGTAATCCACCCACAGGCCGCCCATGGTGTAATGGATGGCGGGATAAATGCGCATCGGCGTCTTATAAGGGTTCTCGTCCGTGATGCGGAAGTACATGTCGAACAGGTTTCCGTACTTTTCCTTAATCTTGGGTTCGCCCACGCGATTGATGGCGTCGGCGAAATCCAGGTACACGGCCAGGCCGGAAGCGCCCACGCCCATGCCCTTGTCGCACACGTCCTTGGCATTGCGCGAAGCCACGTCGCGCGGGACCAGGTTGCCGAAGCTCGGATAGCGTTCTTCCAGGAAGTAGTACCGCTCGGCGTCGGGAATGGTTTCGGGCGCGCGCTTGTCGCCCGCCTTCTTGGGCACCCATACGCGGCCGTCGTTGCGCAAGCTCTCGGACATCAGGGTCAGCTTGCTCTGGTGCGTGCCGGTGACGGGAATGCAGGTGGGATGGATCTGGGTGTAGCAGGGGTTGGCGAAATAGGCCCCGCGCTTGTGCGCGCGCCAGGTGGCGGTGACATTGCTGCCCATGGCGTTGGTCGAGAGGTAGAACACGCGGCTGTAGCCGCCGGTGGCCATGATTACGGCGTCCGCTTCATGGCGCTCCAACTGGCCGGTGACGAGGTCGCGCACGATGATGCCGCGCGCCTTGCCGTCGATGAGGACCAGGTCCAGGAATTCCTTGCGGACGTGCAGCTTCACGTTGCCCAGGCCCACTTGGCGCATCATGGTCTGGTAAGCGCCCAGCAGCAGCTGTTGGCCCGTCTGACCGCGGGCGTAGAAGGTGCGCGAGACTTGGGTGCCGCCGAAGGAGCGGTTTTCCAGCAGTCCGCCGTAGTCGCGCGCGAAGGGCACGCCCAGCGCCACGCATTGATCGATGATGTTCACCGAGACCTGGGCCAGACGGTAGACGTTGGCCTCGCGGGCGCGGAAATCGCCGCCCTTGACGGTATCGTAAAACAGGCGGTGCACGCTGTCGCCGTCGTTGGTGTAGTTCTTGGCGGCGTTGATGCCGCCCTGGGCCGCGATGCTATGGGCGCGGCGCGGGCTGTCCTGCCAGGTGAAGGTATGCACGTCGTAGCCGAGCTCGGCCAGGGAGGCCGAAGCGGAACTGCCTGCCAGGCCGGTGCCCACCACGATGATCTTGTACTTCCGCTTGTTGGCCGGGTTCACCAGCTTCATGTGGAACTTGTAGTCTTCCCATTTCTTCTCGATGGGGCCGGGCGGCACTTTGGGGTCGAGGATCATTTACGGCGTTCCTCCGTGTTGGAAATAGGCCCAGACGGCCAGCAAAATGAAACCGCCGCTGATCAGCAGGGCGTAGGCGAGCCCGGCGAGCCTGACGAGGGGCGCGTATTTGGGATGGTTGAATCCGAGGCTCTGGGCGCTGCTCTGTACGCCGTGCGCTAGATGGGAGAAGATCAGGATCAGGGCCAGGATGTATCCGGCCGTATACCACCATTGGGCGAAGGCGCGCATCATGGTTCCGTACAGGTCCTTCATGGCCACCCCGTCGTAGGTGACCGTTTGCATGCCGCCCAGCCCCGCGCTGCCGTAGCGGAAATTGGCGATGTGGATGACCACGAAGATCAGGATGGCGGTGCCGGTCATGGCCATGGAAGCCGAGTGCAGGGTCGCGTTCGCGGACTTCTTCACCGCATAGGCGACCGGACGGGCGGCCCGATTCTCGAGGGTAAGGCCGATGGCCAGGCGGATGTGGATGAGGATGGCGACAATGAGCCCGATTTCGATGGGGATGATGAGCTCGGCCATCTCATGCAGCAGCAGGTAGCCATACTTGTTGTAGCGCTCCGCGCCGAACAGCATGCCGATGTTTCCCACCAGATGGACCAGCAGGTAGCCGTACAGGACGATGCCCGTGGCTCCCATCATCTGTTTCCTCCCGATGGAGGAACCCATGTATTTCTTCAGTGCGTTCATCCAGGGACCCTTCCAAAACTTGCTATTCCGGCAATTTCCGGTACGGCAACGGGGGAAAAAGATAGCATTTTCAAGGGGATGACAGGAGCTGAACCGGCTGGGCCGAGGGGCTTTCCGGCCGCAAGTGAAAGCCGGATTTTAGCGGCCCCGCAACTTATTGCATAGCCGGAATACCGGCCTGAATACGGGTCCGGGATCTAGCGCGGCCGAAGCCCCAGGTTGCGCGCCAAGAACTCGGCCATGGTCCGCCACTGCGCGATCTGGCCGTCTTGGTCCCGCACGGCATGGCCCTCTTCCATGAACGTCAGGAACCAGACCGGCACCTTGCGGCCTTTCAAGGCGGCGAAGATACGTTCCGATTCGGAGTAGGGGACTCGGGGGTCGTTGCGGCCATGGATAAGCAACAGGGGAGCGCGGATGCGATCCATCCGCGTCAGAGGGGAAATGCTATCCAGAAAGGCGGCCATGCGCGGGTTCCGCTCGTCTCCGTATTCGGCCCGGCGCAGGTCCCGTCGGTAACCGCTGGTCTTCTGCAGGAAGCTGGGGAAATGCGTGATTCCGACCGTGCTGATGCCGGCCCGGATGCGGCCTCGTGCGCCGCTTCCGCTACTCCCGCCAGTTCCACCATTGCCGCCATCCCTGCTGCCGCCGCCACCATACTCGATCAGGCTGCTCAAGGACATGAAGCCGCCGTAGGAGCGGCCCGACACCGCCACCCGGGAGGAATCCAGTTCCGGCCGCGTCTTGATCCAATCAAGCAGCGCTCCGATGTCCCGCACGCTGCTCATTCGCTGGAAGCCGTCGTCGGCCTTGAGCCACGCGCGGCCGTAACCGCTGGATCCGCGCACGTTCGGCTGCACCACGGCCAATCCCAATTCGGCCACGGCATATTGCAAGAAAGCATCAAAGCCCGGCCGTGCCTGTTGTTCAGGTCCGCCGTGGATTTGGATCAGCACCGGCCGGGGTCCGGGGAAGACCTTGGGGTCCGGGAGAAAGAGCCAGGCAGGAACCGCAACCGGGGCGGCGGACGCCGCAGGGGAGGGAACTGAAGCGGCGGTTGCGGAACCCGTGCTCGTAGGCCCGGACGGGTACCGTACAAGTTGCGCTTCGCGGAAGCGCCCCGGGGGTAGGCCACCTGCCTCGCTGAAGGTCCAGCGCACCGACCTGCTCTTGGCGATATCGTAGACGTAAACGTCACCGGGCGCCGCCGCGGAGTTGAGGGTGAAGGCGAACCCGGCCGTCTTCGTCCCGGGACGGAAACGGATCCCACCGATCACGCCCGGAGGGATTCCCTGCAAGCGGCGCGGTTGTTTCGATCCCGATTCCAGCAGATACAGCGAACTCAATCCGTCCTGATTCAGGGAGTAGACCAGGGAATTGCGGTCGGGCGCGGCCTGAATCCATTCCACATCCCAAGGTTCCATTGGCGAAAGGGCTTCGGGCGGAGGCGGGCCTGCATCACCCGGGGCAGGGCCGGAGGGCCCATGGGTTTGCGGTCGGGCGAGATAAACACGATGGAATCCCTCAGAGGAACTGCCGTCGGTTACGTCTCCAGCGCCCGCATCTTGTGCGCCCGCACCCTGTGCGCCCGCACCCTGTGAGGCCGCACCCTGTGAGGCCGCACCCTGTGAGGCCTGATCGGATGTATACGCCACGGCCCAAGGGATATCCCCGTTCTCGCCTGCCATTTTAGCCGCCGCAGCCGGCCTTCCTCCGGGCCAGCGGATCCACACCGCATGATCCACAAAGGCCTCCTTGCTCGGAGTGACGAGGGGCGTGAGCCAGCCGTCGGTCAGCGAAAGGACGTGCAGTTCGGAATTGGAAGCGGAAACGTACCGTTGCACAAGCAGCCAGCGACCGTCAGGGCTGAACTCCATCGCACTCCAGGTTCCGGGCAGGCTCAGGACCAAGGTATCCTTGCCGCCTTCCACCGAAAGCTCCCCAACGCGCAGGTCCCAGCGATCGGTTCCGGCGGGAGTGTGGGAATAGGCGAACCGGGATCCCGAATCGTTCCAGATCAGGTCGTCGACGCGGCCGGGCGGGCATCCCAGGACGCGGCTGAGGCCGGTTTTAAGGTCATAGAGACGCAGACGGTATTGCTCGTTGCCGCCGTCGTCCTGGGTATACAGGAAGTTCGCGAGCGCCGGATTGGGATTCAGGTAGAAACCGGACATGCGTCGCGGGAAAAAAGTGAGCTGGCGGCGATCAGAGCCCTGGGCGGCCACCTGGTGCACCTGGGGAAAGCGACCCAGCTGCGTTACGATGTACATGCCGGTATCGGCCCAGCCCCCGAAGCCGGCGGATCGCACCTGCGCATAACCGGAGAGCGGTTCCAGGAAGGCGCTGTCGAAGGCGGCGGTGTCGCTTTGAGGCGGAAACCGATCGAGCCGGAATCCGGTTTCCGGTTGGGACGGAGCGGGTTTTGCCGCTTGCATCGGCTGTTGACCAGTGGCGACGGGGAAGGTGGCCGGAGCGGTGGCCCAGGACCTGGCATGCGCGCTCGCGATGAACACCGCCGCGCCGATTCCCGCCAGCGCGGAAAGGGGATACAGCGTGGAAAGGATGCTGGCGCGGGGACGGAATCGGGGACTGAAAGCCATGGACCAAAGTTACTTCGCCAACCGCGGTAATGGTAGGCAAGGAGCGGGGAGTTCGCGACGCGAACTCTATAGCGACGAACCACGCCCTTTTCCAAGCGAGGAGCGGGGAGTTCGCGACGCGAACTCTATAGCGACGAGCCATGCTCTTTTCCAAGCGTGGAGCGGGGAGTTCGCGACGCGAACTCTATAGCGACGAGCCACTCTAGTAACGGTACGCGAACGTCATCAGCGCACGGTGTTCCCGGTTTTCCAATTCCAGGCCTTCTCCCGCCAGGTCCCAGAAAGAATAGGAGTAGGCGAGATCCAGCGCCAAGGACCCGCTGAACAGGAAGCCCACGCCCCCGCTCACCCTATGCAGGTCGTAAGTCGGATCGAAGGCGGTCTCGGGAAGCGTGTTCCAGGTATACCCGCCCCGCAGCACCAGGTTGGCCGTCCGGATGAACCGCTCGGCTCCCAGGGACAGGATCATTTCGTCGCGGTAGCCGGCCTTTTCCAGCGTGGAGGCCTCCCGCGAGCCGTACCGGAATTGGCTGAATCCGTTGACCTTCACGTCCCCGGACAGCAGGAACCCGTCGGCCTGATACGCCAGTCCGGATTTGATCTGGAAAGGATAGCGGACCTGGTAATCATCCTCGGAGTTCCCCACGCCTTTCTCCTCGTAGACCTCTTCCAGGCTGTAGAACTTCTCCCACAGTACGGCGGAAACGCCCAAGCGCAGCCGCGGCGAGATCTTGTACATCAGGGAAGGTTCCAGATTGAAGCCGTCGTAATTGCGCAGATAGCCGGCTTCGCCGTTGTCCCTGACCTTGATCTGCTCACCGCCGCTCACGTATCCGGCGGCCAGGCCGAAGGAGAGGTCGGGGGCCATGTCGACTCCCACGCCCATGCGCCATGTCTCCAAGGCCCCCTCCGCGCGGTAGTCGTAGACGCCGCGGGTGGCCGAGAGGGAATCCTCATAGGCGATGAGGTCGGAAAAGGTGCGGGGGCGGTAGTAACCGAACGCGAAGGTCAGCCCGCCGCGCACCGTGGGCACCGGCATGAGCCAGGCGAGGGATTGGATGCGCAGGTCTTCCTGGCGCCGGCTGACCGAAGCGAATCCCCCGGCCCGGTCGTTGCCGTGGAGCACGCTGCGTTCGAGGGATAGGGAGAACTCGTGCATCTTCACCGCGCTCAGCCCGGCGGGGTTGTAATACAGGGCCGAGGCGTCCGAAGCCACGGCGGTGTAGCTTCCGCCCAGAGCCATGGGGCGCGCGGAGATGTCCTGGGCCCGGCCCAGATTGAAGGGCGTGGCATCGGAGCTTTGGGCCGCTGCCGCGACGGCCAGCAACAAGATCGCCGCGGCGCCAATGGCCAGCATCCGGAAACGGTTCACCGGCGCCTCCCTTTTTTCAGGGTGGGATGATCGTCATCGTCCGAGGACCCGGAAGAGCTGGAAGAACCGGCGGACCCCGAAGTGGACGTTGAAGAGGACGTTGAAGTGGACGCTGAAGACGACGCTGAAGAGGATGAGGAAGAAGACTCGCTTTCCCCGGAATATTTGGGAGCAGGATCGGCCGCCGGCGCCTCGTTTGAGCGGCGCCCCTTGCGTAGTTCCGGATGGTCCGGCTCGGGCGTGAAGATGCGCTTGTCGGACTGGTAGGGCCCGGTTGTTCCGCCGCCCGTGGAGGGTATGGATCCGCCGTTATCGCCGCGATATCCGCCCCCATGGCTCCCCCGGCCTCCATGGTAACCGGTATGATACCCTCCGCCCGCCCTGTACCAGGGGTCGTTCCACCAGAAAGGGCTGGAATAGTCGCGGTAGCGGCTGGAGTAGATGCCGAAAGTAAAAGAGGGGTAGTCCCAGTCGTTGATGAGATAACCCCGGTAATACGGGCTCTCGCGATAGTAGTTGTTCACCACGACGGCGGTGGGCGGGGCGTTCAGGGTGTCGCGTTCGCGCGCGGCCGCCACGCCGGAGTCCCCCACGGTTCCGGTATCGGGCGCAGCGGGATCGGTTGACCCTGAGGGAGTTCCCGTCGCGCGGGAGTATTCACGGTTGACCGAGGTGCGTTCGGCATAGCCACGCGTATAGAGTTGGGTGTAGCAGCCGGTAAAAAGTCCCGAGGCCAGGGAAGCCAAGGCCAAAGCCGCCCAGGTGGGGATATTCCTAGCGCGTCCTGTCTGCCTCGTTCGCCTTTCCACGGACTTCGAAACGGGAGCGGAACGAATCGGGTGGCGGACGAATGGGTATGACATACAAGTTGGGAAAGCAAGGGGCATACCAGGTTCCCTGGGTAAAAAAAAGGCTAAAAAGGGCCGGGAAATTGGATTTCAGGTTACCAGGAAAGCTTGAGCGGAGTCTCTCATGTGTCCAGAAGGTGGACACTGTCCAAGTTGTGGACGCCCTTACACTGGTTTGGACGCGGATTCAGGCTGTTTGCGCGGATAAGCTCAAAGCAGCGCGGACGGATTTCAACAAGGAAACGGGCGAAAACGGCTTCGCAAGGAATCCGGCCCGGGAAGAGTCGATTTCATCTTGAAGAACATTGTGCTCCACGAATCCGGAAACATAAACCACGCGAATGCCCGGACGCGCGTGGCGGACTTGCCTCGCCAAATCAAACCCATTTTGAAACGGTTTCATGCAGAAATCCGTCAAGAGAAGGTCAATGGCCCCTGTGAACTCCGCCTGGATCGAGAGGGCATCGACGGAATGCTTCGCCCGCAAAACCGTGTAACCCTCGGCTTCCAGCACCATCGCCATCAATTCCCGCACCGACTCGTCGTCATCTACCACCAGAATGTTGTTATCCATCCCGGCAGGGCGCCCATTCCCGTAGCGGATTTCGTTTTGCCCACTTTCCTGATGGGTCAATATTTCCGTGTTCATTCCGGATTCTCCGATTCAGTTGCCGTGCTCCGGGTCCGTTCCAAGTACGCACAATTGTACCTTTGCTGTAACCGCCCAAAAACCCATTTTTCCGGTGATTTCTTAAGAAAATCCGTACAAAATGTGCGTATTATTGGCGGGCGGACAAAATGCTATACGGTAGGGAAATCCCTTAATTTGGCTATCATTTCGATAAACATGGACAAAGAACGGCCTAATATTTTTCTCTTCCTGAATTATCGGGAATTCATCAAGGACTTTTGCCGCCATGAAAAATCAATCAACCGAACTTTTTCCTTGCGGACCTTCTCTGGAAAAATAAGCCCCACCCTGTTCACTTCGGGCCTTTTATACGCCATTCTGAAGGCCAAGCGGAACCTCAGTTCCACCCTGCGCCCGAAATTCGTGCGCGCCATGGGACTCAAGGAGCGTGAGGCCCAATACTTCGAGTTCCTGGTGCACTTCAACCAGGCGAAGGACATGGACGAAAAAAACCATTATTTCCTGCAGCTATCGCAGTTCCGCGGCTCCCGGGCCAAGATCCTGAGCGAAAGCCAGTACAAGTTCTTTTCCAACTGGTATTACCCCGTCATCTGGAACTATTTCGAGCTGAACCAGACCCAGGCCAACCCGGCGGAAATAGCCAAGCGCATCCTTCCTTCGGTGACGTCGAACCAGGTCGAGGAGGCGATCCAGCTTCTGCTCGATCTGAAACTCATCAAGAAAATGGCGAACGGTTACGCTGTAACCGACAAACATATAGCGACCGAGCCGGAATTCCGCGGTTTCCTGGCCAAGCACTACAATTTGCAATTCATCCAGATGGCCGCGAATATGTTGGACACGGTGGCCCCGGACTGCCGCCAATACAATACTTTGGTATTTTCCACCTCCGAACGCGGATTTGAAGCCATCAAGGAACGTATTGTATCCTTTCAGGAAGAGTTGAAAGAGATTATCGATCGGGAACGTGACACCGATCGGATT
>JBDSIO010000358.1:0-9987 GCA_039917895.1 Fibrobacteria bacterium
CGAGCTCGCGATGTACGGGTTTGAACTCGGTGGGATTTTGACCCGCCCGTAGTTCTTCGAGGATCGAGGGGCGCACAAAGCGCTGGATCACCTCTTCGCGGCGCTTGAGTTCCGAATAAGCGGCGGAAATCTCCGCTTCGCGGGATTCGGCTTCGGCCGCGCGCGCGTTGGCGCCGGCCAGGGCCGTACCTCGGCGGTGGAAAACCTCCATGGCCAGCTTGATTCCCAGGCCCGAAAAGGCCGTACATGTGATGATCAACTGCTGGTCCATCAGGTCATGGATCTTTCCCGGCGAGATGCTTCCTTGAAATAGAATCGTGAGAAGAACGCCCAAGTACTGGCCGAGGACGAGATGGATCGGCAGCCAGAGTCCTTTGGTGGAAATGCCGAGGAAGAAAGACCAAAAGAGATTAGACGAGGCCCAATAGGGATCGGTCGGATTGATAAGGAACAGGAATGTTTGGTATACGGGAAGCAGAAACGCAATCGAGAGTTCCCAATACACGATACGCGCGCGTTTAAACCGTCCGTCCCTGGGCCAGAAAAGCAGGCTGAAAGAAAGTCCGACGCATACGATGCGTAAGCTTATGGAATCGGAAAATCCCATGGCCTTTTCCGTAAAGTGGAATACGATATAGAAGATGGATCCCATGATGCCGAAAACCGGCATAATGCTTTGCGTCAATCCATAGTCGAGATTGAAAAAGGTCTTCAATACAATTTTTATGGAGCGAAAGGAAAACAGGCTCAGAAAGGAAGCCGCCGGATTGTACCGGCCGGATTTGCCTGGGGACATGAGGTTGGACCTTACAGATGGCGACCAGGTAATGATACGGGATGCCGCCTGAAATAGGTGATAATTCAGCAATATACGCAAAGGACACAAGTCCGGTCCTTGTCGGAATTCTTTCCAACCAGGAAATCCATAACCTGGTGGCGCTTAAAAAGACTCTAAAGTAGCGGGAAAAGACTCCGAAGTAATCATTCCCGGATTCCGGACTTTCGGTAAATTGGTAATCTTTGCTGGGTAATGAGTAGTTTTATCACCGGCCGTCTTTGACTCAGGAAAATCAAGTGAACCAGGAACGCGTACTCGCCATATTACGAGAGGTGTTCGCCCGCCTATCGCGGGAGAATCCGTCCTTTTCGCCTTTGCCGGAAATCATTTCCGAAAACACAACCCTCGAATCCCTCCACGTAAACGAAGGCAACATCGCCGAACTGGCCAAAGAGTTGCGTCATCGCCTGGGCGGCATCGCTATGAACGTGGAGATGATGTTTCGCATGCAGAAGGCATTCACCAGCACCGCCGCCGGCGTCAACCAGTACCGCACCGTCGGCGACATGGCCCGCCATATCCAGGCCAGCCTGCACCACGGCATCCCCAATCCCCTGGTCGTGTACGTTGATGACGAAGAGGAGAACCTATTCGTATTCCGCCGCAAGTACGGGAAGCGCTTCAACCTGCGCACCTATTCCAAACCTGATGAAGCCCTGGCCTTCATCAAGGACAGCCCTGACGTGGTGCTGGTGCTGACGGACGAATCCATGCCCGGTATGTCCGGAAACGACCTATGCGATCTGGTCCATGTGACCAAACCCTTCCTGAAATTCGTGCTGATCACGGGTAACCCAGGAGGGGATGAAAACCTGCTTCACCGGTCCTTGAGGCACGGCAGATTCTATGATTTCATCAACAAGCCGTTGGATTTCGATCGCCGTGGCGAAGAATACTTCGAAGCCATGAACAAGGTGCTATCAGGTGATTTCTTTTAGCCTACCCCGTACCAGTCTTTCGGCAGACGGTCATTCGGCCGGAGTCTCGGTCCTATTTCTCCGTGAAGACGTGAACGCCCTCCCAACGTTGGATTTCCTCCCAGGTTCCGTTGGGGTTGTTGATCCAGGCATCGCAATGGGAAATGTAGTAGCGGAGGATATTGTCCATCATCTCATTGGGAATAAGCCGATGGGGAGGCACCTTCTCCAGCATGGCCCGGAACAGGCGCGAAGCGTCCTTGAATCCCTTATGGAAATAGATGGTCAGGGCTTTCTCGAGCAGATCGCGGGTGTCGTCCTTGTATTTCCGCACTTCGACAGGCTGATGCCCGTAGATTTCATAGAGCTTGATGTGCCGGGTGGACCCCTTCACCTGGACGATATCGATCCAACGGTAATGCCCGGATCCGGGCGCCAAATCCTTGATCACGTCCTCTGTAACCACGACCTCCAGATTATACATCTTGGTTTTGGACTCCAAACGCGAGGCTATGTTCACAGCCTCGCCAATCACCGTCCGGTCCATCTTCTCGAAGGAACCGAAATTGCCCTGCATGACGTCACCCTTGGCGATGCCGATGCCGTTGCGGATCATAGGGTTCCCAGCGCCGAACATGCCCTCGTTGAACTTCTGCAATTCCAGCCGCATGTCGATGGCGGCCTTCACGGCGCAATCCCCGTCCGGGAACAGGCCCATGACGCAATCGCCCATGATCTTGTCGACTTCGCCGCCGTTCCTGACGATGGGATGGGTCATCATGGAAAAGTATTGGTTGAGAAAGGTCTGCTTTTCGTAGGGATTCAGCACTTCAGTCAGGCGCGTAAACTCGCGGATGTCGCAGAACATGATGGAAAGGTTTCGGATCAACGGCTGGAACTTGGACGGATCCTTGCCACTCCGGATTTCGTCGACCAGGGAGGGGCGGACGTAGATGCGGATCAACTCTTCGCGTTTCTTAAGCTCTTCGTAGGCATTCGCGACTTCGACGGCTTTGTTTCGTTCCTCTTCGGCCTTGGCGAGGGCAACTTTGACTTCGGTAATCTTGCGATGGTAGCCTTCCAGAACAAGCATCACGAAAGCGGAAACGACGCCGCAGAAAAGGGCATTCACCTGAACAGTGAGGCTGTCGGCGAAAACCTTTTTATCCCAGCCTTCGATCCAGAAGAATCCCACCGATGTAAGCCCACATCCGAGGATAACGTGAACGGGAATCATCCAGGCCTTCGTCATCATGCCAAGAAAGATGAACATCGCAAATTGGGAAGTCGTGTAATATTCATTGACGCGGTTGTGCAACATCGCAAGCGTGGCTTGGATCGGGAATGTCAAGAGCAGTACGGACTCCCAATAGATGATGATCCCTCGCCGTTGACTTTGCTTCCTGTCGATAAAGGCCAGGGATGCCAATAGGAAAAACAGGAGAATGCGAAACGTCAACGAATCCCAATAGCCTTGGGATGTTTCAAACCAGTAATAGAGAAATTCAGCGGGGGCTGCGATTCCGAACAGGATGGGCGCGAAGCGCATCGGATAGCTGTAATCCGAATTGAAAATGTTTCGTTTAATCGCGGGAATTTTCCCCGCAATACCAAACAGAAAGCTTTTGGATAACCCGATGGTGCGTTTCAAGAACATGACTCCAAATACTAAGGGGTGGCCGAGAACCTCTACCAGAAGTCAATTTGCCTTTCACGGGATAAATCCCGCCTGGGAACCGGTTCGCATTCGAATCCCAAAAAACCCAAGTCCAAAACAAGCGTAACTATGGAAAATTTTCTAAGGTCCATCACCTGTCCTATCATCCTACTAACGCCCCATAGGCGGAGCACTTAACATGTCCACGAATGAAACCAATCCCATCGCGCAACTGAATGCATTCATCAACGGCGCAAAGGCTAAGGGCATCGCCCATTTGGTAGATGAAGGCGAAACGCATACAGGCGAAACTGTGGAGATCCACGGAAAGCGGTTGAAGAACTTCGGCTCATGCGGGTACATGAGCTTGGAATTCGACCCACGGATTCTGGAAGGCGGAATCGACGCCATCAGGCGCTATGGAACCCAATTCTCCACTTCGAGGGTGTTTCTTTCGAATCCCCTTTATCCCCAACTCGAGGATATGTTGGAGAAGATTTTCCGTAGGCCTGCCCTTCTGGCTCCAACCACGACGTTGGCTCATCTTGCCGCTCTTCCCACACTGGTTAGCCCCGATGACGTGGTTCTTCTCGATCAACAGGTTCATAGCAGCGTCCAGATGACGTCCAAGATTCTTGTAGCCAATGGCGTGAAGGTCGAAATCGTTTCCCATTCCAATATCGCCCGCATAGAACGGAAAATCCAGGCCTACAAGGACACGAAAAAGAAAATCTGGTACCTGGGCGACGGCGTGTACAGCATGTACGGCGATTGCGCGCCGGTGGGAGACCTTGAGGAGTTGCTGAACACCTATGAGCAATTCCACGTCTACCTGGATGATGCCCATGGGATGAGCTGTTACGGCGCGAACGGCAAAGGCTATGTCTTGGATAAACTGCCGTTTCATGAAAGGCTTTTCCTCATCACGGGTTTGGCAAAAGGATTCGGAACGGGAGGGGGCGTGATCACTACGCCAACTCAGGAACTCAAGCAGCTAATCCGGAATTGCGGAGGACCCCAGCTTTTCTCCGGCCCCATGCAACCACCCATCCTCGGAGCTGCGGTCGCTTCCGCCAAAATACACTTGGCTGACGACTTCGGTGAATTGCAAATGGAGCTTCAGGATAGGATCGAGTACTGCAACAAAACCTTCGAGAACCAACCCCTTCCATTATTGTCCTCGGCCAATTCACCCATCCGCTTCCTCGGAGTAGGCTCCACGGAAAATGCCCAAGCCATCGTAAAGCACCTTATGGACAACGGATTTTGGCTCAATGTAGCGCAATTCCCGGCTGTCGCTCCCCACCACGCCGGGTTAAGGTTCATGTTAAACCGCAAGATCAAAAAAGCAGATTTGGACGCCTTTGTTGAGGCGATCCGCAAAGCAGTCTACCTTGTTATCGGGAAAGATGAGGAGACGCTTTCGCAAATATGGAAATCGTTCAGCAAAGATTACCGCTACTCCTTAATTCAAGGGTGAGTCAATGAACCGCGACGAAATATACAGAGTACTCAGGACCATTAGCCTGGAACTTTCCGGCTCCGACGACACCATTACCCTTTTGCCGGAAAAACCGGACTGGGAAGCCTCCCTAGAGGACCTGAAAATCGATATACTTTCCGGTCAGGAGTTTTTTCCCCTGCTTGAGGAAAGAATACCGACAAAGTCCTTTAAAGTGCCGCCGGGATTGCTCGAAAAATTGCAGGTGTTCCGAAATCTGGGCGAACTTTGCGATCACCTCCTGGAAAAAGGTTTCGATAGACGGGTAGATAAGGAAGTCGTCTATGTCGATGACGAACCCGAAAACATCTTCATCTTCAAGCGAAAGTTCGGGAAAAGCCTGAACCTCAAGACCTTCGAAGACCCTGTTGCCGCCTTGGAATACATTATCCGCACTCCTCAAGTCGCTCTCGTGATTACCGACGAGGTCATGCCCAGGCTGAGCGGCAATGAGCTCTGCGATGAAACCAAGAAGGCCAAGCCCAACATGAAATTCATCCTCATGACAGGCAATCCGAACCACGACGGGGATCTCATGTACCGCGCCCTCAGAAAGGATCGGTTTTACGAGTTCATCAACAAACCCGTGGATTTCGAGAATAAAGGCGACGAATACCTCGCCATGATCCAGGGATTGGTGTCATTCGACTGGTGAAGGAATACCCGGCTCAACCGTCCTTCAGTTCCAAAACGCCATCTACAACCAAGCGGAATTTTCCCCTGCCCGTCTTTTCGATGGTTATCGCTTTGCATTCCTGCCGCAACTTGTCGATCAACCGATAGAAGCGGACCTCGAAATTGCTGTTCTTCTGTCCCAGGGAAATCTCGAAACGGCGTTTGAATTCGGAGTATTCGAATTCGGTTTTGCCGGTTTCCAGCCACGATTGCAAAAGGGCCGTCAATATCCTCGCCGGAATCCCTCGGGTGAAATAGGCCCCATTAAGCGTAATGGATTCGTCCGATTCATGAAATTCGAAAACATTTCTTTCCGAGATGGATTCGAGGAGGGCCAAGTGCTTCAACTCCAAGTCGTCGTTCTGAAGCTCTTCCTCACGGACCAGATCGGCGACGATATTTCCCAATACGTCCCGTTTATGAACGCTAAGCTTCCGATGCTCGATCAAATGGAGGAACAATGGCGCGCCATATGCGCAACCCTTGTGCAACACGATCCTTTCACGCTTCGGGCAATGATAATCGACCGTCATCTCAATGACCTCGATATCCGGAGGATTGAACCTGGCCAACTCATCCGCAACCTCCATGCGCCGGCAAAAATCGAGGAAGGAAACCCGTCTACCCGCCTCCTCACCGCGGATGCGGAAGAATTCCCCATCCACCACAGGAACGTCCTCGGCCTCCCATATAATTCCGGAAGCCGGGCGACAGTCGCTTAGCATGGTGAACCGCTCGAATGCGGGCAACCCTATCATGACGGGTGCCGCCAACACCTGGGGCTTGCCGAATAATTCTAGATCCCAATCGAGGTATTCCCGGAAGCCGGGATCCAGAATGAAAGCCATGATCGATTTGACCCATTCCCCTTCTTCCCGCTTCCTGATCCGACGATGGATGGCCCCCGGAAACCAGGTTTCATGATTGAGGGTGATCAACGCAAAAACCATGTCCCGGGTATCGATCGAATTGAATAGGGATTCCAACTTAGGGTAGAACCAGGTCAGCAGGATCTTTCCGGGCAAAACCGAGCTTTTATTGTTGAGCCAGAGGATTTTCCCGAGCACCTCCGGAACCTTCCGCCCTTTGGAAAGAATGAATCTTTCGAACCGGTTGTCCGTTGAAACATCGTAGGCGATCGGGATCTTGGCTTTTTCCTTCCAAAGCAGCTGGTAGAGTTTCTTGCCCTTGTACTCCCTGCCGTCCAGGATCAAAGGGATGAAATTAAAGAACTCTTTTACATCTTCGATCGGAAATTCAGAGAGCATCGCCCGGTAACAAGCCCGTTTGTAATCGTGCCGGATGAGTGTTAGATTGGAATTCCCAAAGGTTCCCAGCGGAACCATTGCCGAGCTCGCCGACATGTCAAACAACTTTGCTCTCCAACTTGAGGTAGAACCATCCCAGCAGAATTGCCCAAGATTCCCGTGGATGCTCAGGACTCCTGGAAATCCAAAATGCCCTTGACTATCAGCTTGAAGTGCCCGCGCCCGGTTTTTTCCACCCATACCGCGGGGCATTCTTCCTTCAGCTTTTCGACCAAACGGTAGAAGCGCACCTCGAAGTTGGCGTTTTTCTGCCCTTGGGAGATTTCGAACAATCGCTTGAGTTCGCGATACTCGAATTCGGATTTCCCATCCCGCAGGTACGTCTCCAGCAGGTACTTAAGGATTTTGGCCGGGATGTTTTTGGTGAAATGCCGGCCGTTAAGGGTGATGCTTTCATCGGAGCGATGATAACGGAAGACGGCGCGTCCGGATACGTGCGCGAGCAGCGCATTGTGGCGCTTTTCCAGTTCATCGTTCTGCAAGGCTTCTTCTCTAGCAAGATCGCCAATGAAGCTGTTCAAGAGTCCTGTGCCATGATTTTTCAATTTCCGATGGGACACCCAGTTGAGGAAAACCGGCGCGCCATAAGCGCATCCTTTGTGGAGGACAATCCGCTTGCGGATGGGGCAAGAATAATCAATGTCCATTTCCACGATATCCAGATCCGGGACATGGAATTTTGAAAGGTCGATTTCCTTTCCCCTGCAGAAGCCATGGAAGGTGGCCACCCTGCCGACCACTTCGCCGTTGAAGCGAAGTACGCCGTTTTCCCGGGTTGCGACAATCGATTTATCCCAAAGAATGGTTTCCGGGGGGCGCGTATCGGCAATCATGCCGAAACCTTCGAAGGGCGGCATTCCGAACATGATGGGGCCGTTTAAAATCTGAGGTCCGGCGATGAATTCGTAGTCCCAATCGAGGTATTCCCCGAAATCCATATCCGATATGAAAACCTGGATGGACTTGACCCAATCCCCATCCTCCCATCGTTTAACCCTGCGATGGACATGCTTTGGCAGATAGTTCTCCGTAAACAAGGCGATCATGGCGAAGATCATGTCCCGGGTATCAATCGAATTGAACAGGGTCTCCAATTTTGGGTAAAACCATGTGAGCAGAACTTTCCCAGGAATGTAAGTGCTCTTGTTGTTCAGCCAGAGTATCTTGCGAAGGAGAGGGTTCACTTCGCGGCCTTTTCGGATGAGAAACGCTTCGATCAGGTTGTCCGTCCCGCATTCCCAATAGACCGGAACTCGCTCTTTCTCCTTCCACAGGAGCCCGAACAATTCGGCGCCTTTGATTTCCCGTCCTTCGATAACCAAAGGCAGGGTCGTAAAAAACTCCACGACCTCATCGGTACTGAACTCGACGAGCATGGCCCGATAGCACGCCCGTTTGTAGTCATGCCTGACGAGCATGGTATTCGAGTTCCCCAACTTGCCCACGGCCGGGGCGTTTCCGGTCATGGGCTGAGAAACCTGGATTCGAAGAAGAGGCTCCGGCGCGGTCAATGTACAGCTCCCGCGATTTCACCGACAGGCGCGGCTTCCCGGTATTGCAATCCGCCGGTTACCCGCAAACTGAAGCGGCCCCTGCCCGTCTTCTCAATGCGGATGGTCGGGCATTCATCATTGAGCTTTTCCACCAGGCGATAAAATTAATCCTTATTTGAAAACCCACCCCTCCGAAGTCAACTTTGTTTGCGTATTTTGAGTATTTGAATCAGAATTAATGGGTGATTGATGGTAGGATTAGCAAAAAAAGCCCAATTTCGGCAGCTCATTTTCCAACCTAAAAACGCTAAAAACGAGAAGACTTAGAAGCCCACCCGTTCATAACTCCTGATTTACGATCAATCGTTAGATTTCCTGTTTAATTCAAATCGCTTTCTCGACTGATGAGATTCCGAATGAGTTCTTTCTCAGCATGAATCCGGCACGGCGCTGGGTCATGGGAAGTTCCAAAGTGAAAACCATTCCCGATCCGTTGCCACTGGAATCGTTTTTCGGCACCGCATGGATGTTGCCGCCATGGGATTCCATGATAGCCTTTACCATGTAAAGCCCCAGGCCAGTACCCCCTTTGGCTTTCTTGGTCGTGAACAGAGGCCGGAAAAGCTTTCCGACTTGCTCGGCGGAACATCCTTCTCCGTCATCTTCCACGCTTATCCGCACTTTTTCGGGGGAGGCCGCAACCCGTACAAGGATGCGGTTTGCGCCGGCTTCCCGGGCGTTACGGAACAGGTTCAAGAACACGCGCTCCAGCTTCAGGAAGTCGGCTTCAACCGGAGGAATATCGTTGGCGATTTTAAGTTTGAATAGACCCCTATCTTCCGAAAAATGATCCAGAATGCATCGTTCGATCAATTCTTGAATTTCGAAGGAACCGGTGTGGGTCAGTTGGGTCAAGGAAGATACTTCCAGGATTTCCTTTGCAAGATATTCGATCTTGTCAGTGGTTCGTTCCAGGCGACCCAATGGCTCAAGCATCGAGGAAGAAAGGGAATGGCGCCGAAGCAATTGAGTATTTCCACGTAAGGTGGAGGAGTAATTCCTGATTTCATGGAAGAGGCCGGGAAGCGTCCTTTCCCAGGCGTCGTTTTCGGGCGGATTGCCTGGGTTCGGATTTTCGGTGCGGGCTTGCGGCTTCCCGATATGCCCAGAGTCCTCAACTGTGGGCTTCTCCCCCCGTAAAAATTTCACAAACATACCGAAACCGATTAGGATCAGGGCGACGGCCATCGAATCCGCGACCCACACCGGAGGATTTTTTTGAAGCACTCTTAGGGTCAAATCAAAAACCCAAAAAGGGCAAGCCATGAGAACAATCAGTTTTAGAAAATTCATTTTCACGTCGGACCTTGGGAAAGGGCCCCCCTTTAAGCTGTCGGAATTTTATGATCCGCGGGCATTGGGTATCCGAAGGGTTGCACCGGATAGGCCACCCCCTTGGCTCAGGTCAAACTGTCCGCTTAACCTCACCTGAAATGGGGCGAAGGAACGGACAGAATGAGACAGAAATATCAGAATCGGCAGGAAATTGTACATCGACTTAGCCAACCCGGTTCGCCG
>JBDSIO010000359.1:0-10612 GCA_039917895.1 Fibrobacteria bacterium
ATTATCGGGGTGGGAATTTAATACGGAGATGGAGGGAGTCGAACCCCCGGACCGCTTTCACGGACTTCTGATTTCGAATCAGACGCAATAGACCACTCTGCCACATCTCCATCCCTAATCCTAAAAAAAAGTCCGGGAAATTGCTATAATTTCGCCCCAGTAAAGGGGAGCCATCCAACGGATCGTTTTGATTTGTTTTCCTGAGACTTCATGCCGGAAACCCCGCGTCTAAACCCCTTTCAGAAACTCAAAATCTTCATTCTCGGGAGTGCGCTCAATCCTGCCGATAAGAACTCCTTTCATAGCATCAGCCTGATCGCTTTTTTCGCCTGGGTCGGCTTGGGCGCGGACGGGCTCTCTTCGATCAGCTATGGACCGGAAAACGCCTTTCTGATCCTCCGGGACCACCCCCATCTGGGGATTTTCGTGGCGCTGGGAACCATTCTTACCATCTTCGTCATCAGCGCCAGCTATTCCCAAATCATCGAGCTGTTCCCCACCGGCGGGGGAGGCTACCTGGTAGCGAGCAAGCTCCTGAATCCCATTTCCGGCATGGTCTGCGGCTGCGCACTCCTCATCGATTACATCCTCACCCTGACCATCTCCATCGCCGCCGGCGCCGACGCCATCTTCAGCTTTCTGCCTCCCGAATGGTACCGCTACAAGATCGAGGCTACGGTCGTCGGCATCATCATCCTGGCGATCATGAACCTACGCGGGGCGAAGGAATCCATCATCATCCTGCTGCCCATCTTCATCGTCTTTCTCATCACCCACGCTTTCATCATTGTTTATGCCCTGTTCGCGCATTCCGGCGACATTCCGGCCCTGATCGCGTCCACCAGCCAGGATACCCGGCATTCCATGACCGAAATGGGCTGGGTGGGGATGTTCCTGCTCATCATGCGGTCCTACAGCATGGGCGGTTCCACCTATACGGGCATCGAAGCGGTCAGCAACGGCTTGCCGATGCTGCGGGAGCCCAAGGTCCAGACCGGCAAGCGCACCATGGTCTACATGTCCGTGTCCCTGGCCTTCACCGTGTTCGGCCTGATGGCCGCCTACCTGCTGTACGACGTGCAACCGGAAGATGGCAAGACCCTGAACGCCGTGCTCTTCGAACAGGCGACCGCGGCTTGGGGACCCATGGCCGGTTCCCTGTTCGTGAAAATCACTTTGTTCTCAGAGGCCGCCATCCTCGTGGCCGCGGCGCAGGCCGGTTTCATGGGGGGGCCGCGGGTGCTGGCCAACATGTCCCTGGATCATTGGTACCCGACCAAATTCACCTTGCTGAGCGATCGGTTGGTCAGCCAGAACGGCATTTTGCTGATGGCCGGTTTCGCCATCATCATGGTGGCCCTTTCCGGCGGCTCGGTGGAGTTCCTGTCCGTGCTCTACGTCATCACCGTGTTCATCACCTTCGTGCTTTCCCAGTTGGGCATGGTGCGCCATTGGGCCTCCACCCGCCGCAAGGAAGACAAGTGGAAGCGCAAGCTGGCGGTCAACGGCCTGGGCCTGGTAATGTGCGTGGTCATCCTGGGCGCCGTGACCTTTCTGAAGTTCAACGAGGGCGGTTGGTTGGCGATCGTCATCACGGGCGTGCTGGTCGCCGTGGCCCTGTTCGTCAAGCACCACTACAACAACACCGCCAAGATGCTCAAACGCATGGACAATCTGGTGCATGCGGCCCAGAGCTCGCAGACCACCTCCATCTCGCGCATCGTAAGCAACGGCCAGGCGGTGGAAGCCGCGCCTGAGCCCAAATTCGACCCCAAGGCCCGCACGGCCGTAATGCTGGTGGGCGGGTTCAACGGACTGGGCCTGCATACCCTGTTCAGCATCATCCGACTGTTCGGCGGCATCTACAAGAATTTCGTTTTCGTCGAGATCGGCCTTATCGACGCCGGCGCGTTCAAGGGATCCGACGAGGTGGACAACCTCCAGGCCCACGTGCGCAAGGAATTGGACGGCTACGTGGATTTCATCCGCCGCCATGGCTATTACGGCGAGGGCATTTCCTCCCTGTCCCACGACGTCGTCGAGGGCAGCGCGCAGCTGGCCCCCAAGATCGTGGAGCGATTTCCGCAGGCGGTGTTCTTCATGGGGCAACTTGTATTCCCTGAGGAATCCTTCCTTTCGCGCCTGTTCCACAACAACGTGGTCTTCGCCGTGCAGCGGAGGCTCTACCATCTCGGCATCCCCTTCATCATCATGCCCGTGCGCGTGAAGATGCGGGTCTGACCGTATGCCGGCGCGACCCATCCTGAAATGGGCCGGGGGCAAAGGGCAGCTTCTGGAGCGCCTTTCCGCCTATTTTCCCAAAGCTCTTTCCGACGGCACCATCAAGGATTACTACGAACCCTTCCTGGGGGGGGGCGCGATGTTCTTCCATGTGATGCAGAAGTATCCGCTCAAGTCGGCCTGGCTGATGGATGCGAACGAAGAGCTCATCGTCCTGTACACATCCCTGCAACGGGACGTGGAACCGCTGCTGGCCATACTGACCCAGATGGAGATTGACTACTTGAAGCTGGGTGAAGCCAGACGCAAGGACCGGTACCTGAAGACGAGGGATGCCTTGAACGGCGCGCGGACGGGAATGGATTTCCGCAAATACTCCCCGGCTTGGATAGAGCGCGCCGCCCAGATCATCTTCTTGAACAAGACCTGTTACAACGGATTGTTCCGGGTGAATAAACACGGAGGGTTCAACGTGCCGTTCGGGAAGTACGTGCGGCCGACCATCGCGGATGCCGGGAACCTGCGCCTGGCGTCGGCATTGCTTTCCAAGGCCCGCATCTTGCACGGCGACTTCGGCGATCTGGCACGCCTGGACGCGGCCAAGGCCTCGGGCCTGGTCAAGGCCGGCTCCTTCATCTATTACGACCCGCCTTATCGTCCTCTCAGCCCCACTGCGAGTTTCACCGCCTACAGCCGCCTGTCCTTCGGGGATGCGGAACAGGAGCGTCTCGCCAAAATGTTCCGCGCCCTGGATCGCAAAGGCGTGTGGCAGATGCTCAGCAACTCCGACCCGAAGAATGCCGATCCCGAAGACGATTTCTTCGAGGAAACCTATTCGGGTTACCGCGATACGTTTTACCGGGTGCCGGCTTCCCGTTCCATCAACTCCAACCCGGCCCGCCGGGGCCGCATCAACGAAATCGTCATCACCAACTACCGGGCATAGAAGAATGGCGTTGGAGCGCGACGAGGCCTGGAAGCGCGTATTCGAACGGATGCCGGTGCTTGAGGCCGTCGCCCGCGACGGGGTCTGCTACGTGGGCGCGGATGAGCTCAAGGCCAATGGGGGGCGCGAGCCGCGCCTGATGGCCAAGATCGACACCCTGGCCGAGCGTCCCGCCGTTCTCGCCGAAAATGGCCTGGCGCTCTTCCCGGTCCGCAACGGCCGCTACGCGTTGTTCCCCGATCCCGACCGGAAGAGCTTTTTCCGATTCATGGAGACGGTTGAGCCGCCGGTGAGGGCCTTCCGGTCCGCCGTGGACCTCAACCGCTTCGATACCTTTCCGCGCGGCCAGGAATCCAGCGAGTCCCAAGCGCTGGACTTCGCTTTTCTGTCTTCGATGCTGCCCGCGTTCTGCGGCGACCCGGCCATGCGCCTCACCGTGCGCGGCCGTTTGTTCTCCGGGGACTTCAGATTCACGACTCCCGTCGGGGGCCTGCCCATCGATGTTTCACGGGTGCAGATCGAAGTCGACGCTGGCTATGAAGGCGAGGATGGCCTGTATCTGGTGGAGGCCAAGCGTGGCCGCCGCGAAGACTTCCACATCCGGCAGCTTTGGTACCCGTGCCTGCATTGGGCCGCGCGCTCCAGGAAGCGCATCGTACCTATCTTTTTCACTTACAGCAACGGCCAGTATTTCCTCACCGAATTCGCTTTCGGCGAATCGTTCGGGGACTTCCGAATCGTGCGCCAGAAGGCCTATTGCCTGGAAGAGCCGCAGGCCGACCTGGATTTCGCGGCCATGCTGGACGGCGCGGCGACGGGTCAGGAACCAGGAAGCGCGTTTCCCCAGGCGAACGACCTGGACAAGGTGGTGGACTTGTTGCAAAGCGCGGCGGGCGGGGGATTGGCCAAGGCCCAGATCGCCGAAGCCTTCGAATTCGAGGAGCGCCAGGGGGATTACTACGCCAATGCCGCCGTATACCTGGGATTGATGCGGCGCGTGGACGGGTTTTTCGAGCTGACGGCGGCCGGTTTCGCGTTCAATACGTTGCGATCGAGGGCGGAACGGACGCGGGCGCTGGTCAGGAGGATGCTGGAGATACCAAGCTTGCGCGAAGCCTTGCGGCTGCTGGTGGAACGGGGATTCCGGGTGGAGAAGATCGGGAGCGCCGAGCTGGCGGAGATCATCCGTGTGCGGACCAGCCTGGGAGCCACGACTCCGGAGCGGCGGGCCTCGACTTTGCGGGCCTGGTTGGTATGGATAGCCCGTAACGTGAAGATCCGCGTTCCGTAAAAGGTCCCGGTGGGGCGGTTTTTGGGGAATAGGACAGGATATTCGGTTCTACCGTGAAGTTCCGGTTGACCGGATTCCTCGGGAACGGTATCTTTAGCCTAGAACCATGCGTAACGTCGCGAGCAATGCCTATTTCTTTTACTTCTGGCGGGAAACCTCCGGGGGATAGGGAATTCGTGCGACTCAAGAACGAAGACCAACCCCCGGGATGACCCCGGGGGTTTTTTTATTCTCCCCGGAGCGGATCGCGCGCGCGATTCCGGATAGGAAAGAGGAAGTCATGTCGACCACGGAAAACCTGAACATACGGGAGATCGTACCCTTGATACCTCCGGGAGAACTGAAGCGGATCCTGCCCATGGATCCGGCCTCGATCGCCACCGTCGAAGGGGCCCGTAAGACCGTGCAGGCCATCCTGGCCGGGGAGGATACCCGCATCCTCGCCATCGTAGGGCCCTGCTCCATCCATGATACCGACGCCGCCTTGGAATACGCGCGCCGCTTCAAGGAACTACGCGAAAAGGTGCAGGACAAATTATTCCTGCTCATGCGCGTGTATTTCGAAAAACCCCGCACCACCGTTGGATGGAAGGGCTTCATCAATGATCCGTTCCTCGACGAATCGTGCGACATCTCCACGGGCGTGCGCGAGGCGCGCCGTCTTTTGCTGCAAATCAACTCCATGGGCATCCCGGCGGCGACGGAGTTCCTGGATCCCATCGTGCCGCAATACATCGCGGACCTCGTGTCCTGGGCCGCCATCGGCGCCCGTACCACCGAGTCGCAAACGCACCGCCAGATGGCGAGCGGGCTGTCCATGCCGGTCGGGTTCAAGAACGGTACGGACGGCAACATCCAGGTGGCCGTGGACGCGCTGACCTCGGCTCGTTTCGCGCACCATTTTCTGGGCCTGGACTCCGACGGGCGCACTGCCATCGTCAAGACGCGCGGCAACCCGTGGGGGCATATCGTGCTGCGGGGCGGCAAGAGCAAGCCCAACTACGATACGGAAAGCATCGCCGAGGCCACGGACCAGTTGAAGAAAGCGGGCATGGACGTGAGGCTGGTGGTGGATTGCAGCCACGGCAACACCCAGAAGAAGCATGAGTTGCAAGAAGTGGTGTGGCACAACATCGTCGAGCAGCGGATGGCGGGCAACGCCGCGCTGGTGGGAGCCATGGTGGAAAGCAACCTCTTCGAAGGCGCTCAGAAGATCCCGGGCGACCGTTCACAACTGCGTTACGGAGTCTCCGTCACTGACCAGTGCGTGGGCTGGGATACCACCGAGCGCATGGTGCTCAAGGCGCATGAGACCTTGCAGGGATCGCGGGCGCGGTAGGCTCGCGGTCGTCTTGAAGGTCACCGCAGGCCTGCAACCTTCTTTGTATCGTCTCAGGATTCGGGAGGCGCGTGGGAATCGCCTGGGTCCCGGACGCCGTCCGCTTCGCCAATGCGGATGAATCCGTAGCCGATTATGGGGAAGGCAGCGCCCGCCACCAGCACCTTCAGCAATAGGTCGGTGTATGCGCCGAAGTGGATGCGCTCGAGCAGGTATTGTTCCCCGACCAGGATGGCGGGCAAAAGTACAAAGACCCCGATCAGGGAACGGCTGATCTGGCTTTCCAGATCGGCCTGACGGGCCCTTTGCCGCAGCCAGACGAACCCGGAAAATAGGCAAAGCACCATGGCGATTTTCTGGGCCAGGGCCATATCCGGAAAGTAGGAAGAATAGCCTCATCCCGCCGCCGGTTTGCGGACGCTTCGAGCGTTCCTACTCCGCAATTACTTTCACCCCATGGCTGCAATTAATATATTCCCTTCACCGGATGAGACGGTTCATCCCATCGGAGGTCCTAGTCATGAAAAGTTTCCTTTCCAAATCCGCCCTGTGCGCGATCGCCGCCCTGGCTCTGTTCTCCGCTCCCGCCGCCGTCCAAGCGCGCCAGGGTGGACCATTCGGCGTGGGTATCATCGCGGGTGATCCTTCCGGCCTGTCGGGCAAGCTCTGGCTCAACGACAGGAACGCGCTGGATTTCATCGCCGGCTTCAGCCTGCAGAACGATTGGGTCAACCTGAACTGCGATTATGTCTGGCATGATTTCGATTTGATCCCTGTAAGCAGGGGACAATTGCCCATTTACTACGGCATGGGCGTCTGGACCTCGGTTTCGAACAATGCCGCTATCGGCGCCCGCGGCATCGTGGGCATAGAATACCTGTTTCCGAGCGCCCCCCTCGATGTTTTCCTGGAAATCGGGCCGGGTGCATCCATCCTCCCCGAGACCGGCTTTGGATTGTCCGGCGGATTGGGAATGCGGTTCTTCTTCTAGAACATCGCTTTCGCCGGGAACCTTGGGAGTTTAGGACTCCCTGCTCCCGGTCCTCTGGGAAGGAAGCCCCCTTTAACCAACCCCTTCGTAAATTCCCTAACAATCTTCATCTCCATACGGATGGAAGTCCCTGGCTTACCTCCTGGGGTTTCCCGTACTTGGGGAATTCCAATTGGTACACGTCCTTACCGAGTGGAAAAACGCTTGACGGCGCGTCGATGCAGTCGGGTATCGGTTACTTGAAGACCGAGCGGGAATAACGCACTTTGAACGCTCCCCCATGAAGCAGAATAACGACGTACTCAAGGCCAATGCAATGGAGACCGTGGCCGGATCTTTCCGCAAGTTCTTGCAGCTGGAGTCCTCTTCCGGAATCCTTTTGCTTGCGGCGCTGGGCATCGCCTTAGCGTGGGCGAATTCTCCTTGGTCCGAGATTTATTTCCAAATCCTCGAATCGCCCATGGGCATCCGGGTCGGAAATTTCGCCTATACGGAATCCTTCCATCATTGGATCAATGATGGGTTGATGACGCTGTTTTTTTTCGTAGTGGGCCTTGAAATCAAGCGAGAGCTGGTAGCCGGGGAATTGGCCAGCGTCAAGCGAGCCGCCTTCCCCATAATAGCGGCTTTGGGAGGAATGGCCGTGCCTGCGTTGATATACGCAGGATTCAATTATGGGCATGCCGGCGCGCGCGGGTGGGGCATTCCCATGGCTACCGATATCCCGTTCGCCCTGGGCATTCTCGCGCTGCTTGGAAGCAGGGTGCCCAACTCGCTTAAGGTATTCCTGATGGCATTGGCCATCATCGATGATTTGGGATCGATCCTGGTAATCGCTTTGTTCTATAGCGACGGGGTTTCGGGGCCGGGCTTGGGATACGCTGTTGGGGTCTTGGGCGTGCTGATTGTCCTGGGGCGCGCGAATGTCCGTCGCCCATTCTTCTACGCCGTGCTGGGGACTTTGTTGTGGTACATTCTCCTGCGATCCGGAATCCATGGGACGATCGCGGGAGTGTTGGTGGCCTGGACTATACCAGCCGTTTCGCCGATCAATGAGAAGTCTTTTGCAGCCGTTTGCCGCGACATCCTTGGTCGCTTCGAGGCCGCAGGTTATAAAGAAGAGACCCCTATATTGAACCACGAACGGCTGGACGCGGTCATGGAGCTGGAAGGGGCGTGCGAGGGGGTCGAACCGCCTCTGCAACGGATGGAAGAGAGCTTGCATCCGTGGACCAGTTATCTCATTCTTCCCCTGTTCGCTTTGGCGAATGCGGGCGTGCAAGTCGATGCGCACTTGCTCCACTCGCTGTTTAATAGGACCAGCATCGGGATTTTCCTCGGCCTTGTTATCGGTAAACCTCTGGGCATCTTTCTCGCGTGCTGGGCGGCATTGGCGCTCGGGTTCCCACCCCTGACAGGAGGCGTTAGGAAAGCACACCTCCTCGGCATTGGCATGCTCGGGGGCATCGGATTCACCATGTCCATCTTCGTCTCCGGTCTGGCCTTTGGTCAAAATGGGCTATTGGATGCCGCGAAGGTGACCGTATTTCTGGCCTCTTTAGTGTCTGGGCTCCTGGGCTGGGCCTATCTTCGGTCGATTTCCGGTATCGGAAAGGGAGGTGCGAGTGAAAATTGACATAGCGGTATTGGCTCTGATTTTTTCGGCCTTATTCATCTTCGGTTGCAAAGAGGAGGCGCCGGTAATCTACTCGGAGCGGATCGCAATCCTTCCCGATCGATCCGGATTGCTCATCAAAGAAGTGCGGGTTCTCGATAAGACCCGGAATGAAATGATCATCAAGCGGACCGCGGGCGGAACCGTTCAGGAATTGTTTCTGGTTTCCCTGGCGGACTTCGACGATGTGAAGTTCAAATTCAGGATCGGTGGGGATACGATATACCTTGTCCATGCCCAACCGGGCTTAGAGAAGGCCTTGCACGTCCTCAATCCCTCGGCGACCCCAATCCGGTATGAAACCGTTTCGCCGGCCCAATGGCTATCCGTTGGCACGCTTGAAGGCGATCCCATTTTTTATGCCGAGGAGAAATGGGGAGCGTTCTTTGATTTGATGCGCGAGCATTAATCGGAAGGCGGCTGGGATCCGGTTCCCGACCCGCTATTTTGCGAGGGCCGCCGGGCGGGCATCCACCATAATCGGGATTCCCGCTTTGTCTTTTTGGCCCAGCAGCACGTAACCCAAGGACGGGTCGTTCAGATCGGCGGCCATCCCGGCGCGGGTTTCCGGGTCGATCCGCAGGGTGGCCGGGTTTATGTCCTTGACTTCCGTCACAATGCTGCCGTCCTTCACTACCGTGATTTTGTTGCCGGCCGTGGTCAGGGCGGCGCGTAGGGCTTCCAGATCGCCGCGGAAGTATTCATAACCTGCGGGTTTCGCCGGCAGGCCGGCATCCAGGGGGAAGAACGGAGGCAAGATACCGCCCTCCAGGCACTTGCCGCCCACGAAGGAGGAGGGATCGAGGTAGCGGGTTTCTATCAAGAACACGTTGGCGCGCACGAACCCAAGAGCATCGCGGGCCTTCCCCACTTTGGCCGGTGTGCCGGGGAGCAAGTCGTCTTCGATGGCCAGTACGGCGTACCTGGTCGAGGTGGCCAAGATGGAATCCTTCACGAAGTCGGCTTTTTCCTGGGCGGTGGCGCCATCGAGCAGGGGAATGGGAGTGGGCAGAATCCGCACATTCCCGCAATACGGGAATTCGCCATCCTTGACATGTAAGGTATCGTTCACGGTGCGCATCACCCGGCCCCGCATGGTCACGTACAACACGTCTCCCTGAGCGAAGCCGGCCTGTTCCAGAAAGACCCGGAACTTTCCGGCCGTGCCCGCGTAGGGCTTGGCGAAGGATTCCGGGGGTATCGGATTGGATACGGTACCGCCGGCGTTGGCGTTGCTTCCGGTGGTTGCGCCGATACTGCCGTCCGATAGGCCGGTGCCGAACTTGTCCTGCTGCAGCCAGCCCGCGAAGTCGCCGGCCACGCCGTTGCCGAACACCTTCACCGAGACGTCCCCGGCGTTCACCCGGGCCGAGAGCTGGCCTGGCACGTCGCGGTAGAGCTTGTCCGTGCATTTGGCCGGATTTAAGGGATCGAACTTCCTGCAGGAATCCAGGCTTTCCGTCAGGCTTCCGTCGAGCACCCAGATGTCGGCCAGGGAATCTTTGCCGCGGCCCAGGCGCGCGTTGACTTCGATGCGGCGGGTGTATTGCTTGACCGCATCGGTGCGGGTGATGCGGGCGCTGATGTCGAAACTGCCGTCGTTCTGGTTGTAGCTATGGGTGGAGTCGAGGACGGCCACCTCGTCGCCGAATTCATCCTTCAAGGTAAGGATATACAGTTTTGATCCGTTCTGGCGGAGCGTCATGCGGGCGTTGCCGAGGCCTGAGGGCGGCTTGCGATAGGTCATGAGGGCGGCGAGCGCCGGAGTCGCGGCGCCGCCGTTGGTCGTGGGAGCGCTCACGATGGGGGTGGAGACGGTTCCCGCGGGGGAAATCTTCTGGATGCCCAGGTATGCGGAAACGTCCTCGCCTCGGCCGCTGGCCGCGTATTGGCCCACGAAGGGACCGCTGGTGAACGCGGTGCTGAGCTTCGGCACCGAAGCGATGCGATATGCCGTGCCCTGCAGGAAGGAACGGTTCTTGTCGTAGGTGCCGCGCAGGAGCAGGCTCTTGCCCGAATCCGGGCCATTGTCCGACAGGCGGATGGGAAAGAGGAATTCGCCCATGGACTCGTTCAGGCTGGCAGCCACGGTGTCGGTGAGCGTGTCCTTGAAATAAACGGAATAAGAG
>JBDSIO010000360.1:0-28498 GCA_039917895.1 Fibrobacteria bacterium
GCGGGAGTCAAGAATCTGGAATTCGCAATGGGCATGGTCTATAAGGACAGCCTGTTCTGGGGCGCCTTGGCCTCGGCTTGGCCCTTTGAAACCAAGGCTACCAATGAACGCGGCTGTGTCATCAGCATGTCTATCAAAACCGGAAAATGGGAATCTTATGCCTGCGGCACCCGCACCATCAACGGCTTGACCCTGGGCCCTGAGGGCGAATTGTTCGGCACCGAAAACAACGGGAACTGGGTGCCCGCCTCCAAGCTGCTGCATTTCCAGAAAGGACATTTCTACGGAGTGCATAAGGATATCCCGGGGCCTTTCGACAATGCCGGAGAAACCCAGCCGGCCGTATGGATCGAACATGGCGTAGTCGGCATCTCGCCTACGCAGCCGGCGTACCTGAAATCCGGTATCTACAAAGGGCAGATGATCGCCGGCGACAACAACTTCGGTACCTTGCAACGGTATTTCCTGGAAAAGGTGGGCAATGGCTATCAGGGCGCCGTATTCCGTTTTTCAAGCGGCCTGGATGCCGCAGCCAATCGCATCATCGAAGGCCCGGATAGCGCGCTTTATATCGGCGGCATCGGCACCGACCAATGGGGCGGATGGTCCTGGAACAATAAGTTCTACGGTCTGCAGCGTATGGCTCCCAATGGCGCCAATCGTTTCGACCTTTTGGCGGTGCGTTCCCTTAGCGCCACGACCATGGAGCTGGAGTTCACGGAACCCGTCGGCGCCGGCGCCGAAGTTGCGGCCAATTACGCGGTCAAGCATTGGGGTTATGTTCCGGTCCGCGAATACGGGGTCGGAAAGCAACCCTCAACCAGCTTGACCGTAAGCACAGCCAAGCTCAGCGCGGACCAGAAAAAGGTAACTTTGACCCTCTCCGGCATGAAGCTGAAAGACGTCATCTATATCAAGTTGAGCAATGTCCTGTCCGTAACCGGCAACCTGGCTCCCTGGAGCACGGAAGCATGGTACACGATGAATGCCTTCGGTCCCGCGACCCCCGCCACCAGCGTTTCTCCTTCCACCGCCCTGGATCACAGGCCGGCCAAGTTCAACGTCCAGACTTTGGCCGATGGAAAAGTGTCCTTGCAAATCGCTTCGGTCGGAACCTTCACCCTGGAAATCCGGGACCCCGGCGGACGCCTGTTGGAATCCCGCACCGGCGTGGGACCGACGGAAATGTCGACCTCGGTCCCGCATCGCGCCGGATTGTTGCTGGTGAGCGTTAAGGATGCGGGTGGAACGGCATCCAAGGTCGTAGCTCCCCGTTAGGGCCCGTTAAGAAATAAATGACCTGCACCGAGGGCGGAGAGCCGGTTGGCTGGCAAGGCGCGAGGAGCGCCGCGGACCGGGCGTCCGCAAGCGACGAGCAACGCAGCCAGGCGGCCGGATCTCCGGCCGAATGCGGGCAGTTATTTCTTAACGGGCCCTAAGGGTATTAAAGCCTCAACGGTCCCGGTTACACGTCCAGTATGGCAAGCGCCTCCCGCAAGGAGGTCATGGCGTCCCGGGTCGGAATGAATTCCAATCCCACGTAGCCGTCGTAACCGATCTCCGCCAAAGCGCGCATCACCGGCGGATAGTTAATCTCCTGATCGGGGCCGATTTCCCCGCGCCCGGGCACCCCCGCCACCTGTACGTGCCCGATCATTCCGCGCAGCGGTCCGATGCGGCGGATCAAATCGCCATCCATGATTTGCAGGTGATAGACGTCGAACAACAGCTTGAGGGCGGGCGAACCCACTTTGTGGATGACCTCCATGCAGAAGTCGATATGATCGCCTTGATATCCCGGGTGGCCTTTCATGTCAGTGCCGTCGCGCGTATTCAAGGTCTCCAGGCAAAGGGTGACATTCTTCTTTTCCGCGTAACCCACGATTTTCTTGTACCCTTCCACGCAATTCCGGAGGCCCTCTTCCCGCGTGACGACGCTCCCCGGACGGGCCCCTTGCTCCGGAACGGTCGTGTCGGCGAATCCCGTGAAGGTTACCACATTGGGGAAGCCCATCTCCGCATTCCCGTCAATGGCGGCCGTGAGTTTGGATAGGCACTCATCCCAATGCAGGGGATTGTTCATTCCGCGCACGAACATATGCGAGAGCGTCAATGCGGAGACCAGGCCGTATTGCTTGAGCAAGGGGAACTCGTCGAGCGGAACCACTTCCACGGCCGGTACGCCCAGTTCCACCGCCGTGCGGCAGATTTTTTCGACGGACCAATGTTCCGCCAGGTCGTGCAGGCACCAGCGCGTCAAGGCCGGCTTGAACCGTCCTACCTTAGCTTCCCCCGATTTTAATCCCATGCGACTTGCTCCCGTAAATGATGTTCCCTGGAAAAGGTAGGAATAGCGGGGATTTTAACGCTTGGAATTCTGTTTTCCGGTCAAGGCGCGCAGGGTAATGATGCGCTCCAGACCCCCCATGGCGAACAGGCCGGCGCTTTCGCGCACGGATGACATCCAGGCCGCGTCGTCATCGGCGTCCACCAGGTGTTCACCGTGGAGAAGCAATAGGGGTCCCCTGCTTCCCAACGCCGCCAGATACTGCTCCCAGACGTCTTCTAAGGACTTCGCCAGAGGACGGGGCGTAAAGTCAGGAGTAAGTCCCAAATGCAGGACAAGCGCGTCGCATCCTGCTTCCGCGAACGCGGCCGCTTCCTGGGGCCTGGATACGAATCCCAGGGTAAAGAATCCGGCTTCGTGGGCCTTACGAAGGCAGTCGATCTCCTGTGCGATTCCGAAGCCCGTGCTTTCCAGGTCACTTCGGAATAAACCGTCGGTCAAACCGATGGTGGGATAATTCGCGATTCCCTCCAAACCGGACTTGCGCCAAGCGGGAAAAGCCGAGATGGGCAGCAGAAAAGGATCGGTACCGCAAATGCCCATTGCCACCGGGCATGGGGCGCAGAGTGAGGGAAGCGGTAGGAAACCCAGGGCCGCGGCTTCGTTGGCATTGCCCATGGGTTCCAGGGCGCCGAGCATGCCGGTTTCACCAGGAGAATGCCCTTTCGGAAAGCCGGGATGGAACACGATGAGGTCGGGCGCCATGGCCAGGCACGCTTCGGCTTCGGATGCGGAAGCGCAGGCTGCCGTGAAAAGCGTTTCTCCGGCCTGGAATTTGTCGCGCCAGTATTTCACGCGCGGGGACGAAGGCATCATCAGGTCTCGCCCCTTTCCCGATCCAAGCCCACAATTTCCCTCAAGGAACGGAGGGCGGCATCGGCGAATGCGGGATCGTTGATATGGAAAGGCGCGCGCACCAAACGCCTGTCGGGCGCGCGCCGGAAATTGCGATCCAAGGAAGCGAACAATGCCTCATCCGCTTCCGGATCGAAGAAGGGTTGTCCCGGCGCGTCCAGGGCCGAGATGCCGCCGACCGGCAGAATCAATGTGCAAGGGCCGCTTCCCAGGTTCAGGCGCTCCGCGATATGCCGGCCGAACTCCTCATTCTCCTCGGGGTTGGTGCGCATGAGCGTGACAAAGGGCGTATGCGAGTACAGCAGACGTCTGCGATACCGTGCCGGCATGCCTGCCTTGGGGCCGAAATTCGCCATGTCCAACGCCCCGACGCTTACCACCGAAGGCAGATCGTATTTGGCGACGGCGTCGAACCGTTCCGGAACCGCGGGAAAAATCCCGCCCAAAAGGGCGTCGGCCACTTCGGTGGTGGTCATGTCCATGACGGCGCGGAAGCAGCCCTTGGCGGCCATCTCTTCCATGGCCGCCCCTCCGGTGCCGACCGCGTGGAACACCACGCCTTCCCAGCCTTCCGATTGCAGGCCGGCGCGAATCCGATCCACGCATGGGGTGGTGACTCCGAACATGGTCATGCCGATCGCCGGGGCCGCGGGAACGGCGGGCGCGGAGCTTTTGGCCATGCCGGCCGCAGCGAATGCCGCATTGCGAAGGACCTGCCGCGAGACGAAGTTAAGGCCCGCGATGTCGGAAACGGGGAAGATCATATGGAGATCGGAGGTGCCGACATAGGCCCGCGTATCACCGCTTGCCAAGGTCGAGATCAGCAGCTTGGCGGTGCCCAAGGGGAGGGCGCGCAAAGCCGGGGATATCAGCGAGGTTCCTTCGCTTCCTCCCATTCCGATCGCGGCCTGCAACCTGCCCGCGGCGCATTCCGCCAAAAGGAACCGGGTCAAGGCCATGCTCATGGCCTCTATGGCGGCCTCGCGTGACGGTGCCTTGAGGACGGACAAGCGCCCCGAGGGATGCCAATCCGCCACTTGCTCCCGGTTCACATCGGGGACGGTCTGCGGCGCGCCGCTCAGGCTCACGTCCACCCGGACAACCTCCGCGCCCGCCTCCCTGACGGCCTCCGCCAGGAAGTCCAATTCATGCCCCTTGCTGTCCAAGGTCGCGATGGCATAAACCTTCGGAATCACGGCTGCTCCAGCCACGCATACAGCGTCTTACGCGTCACGCCCAACGCGGCCGCGGCCCGGCTTTTGTTGCCTCCATGGTTGGCCAACGCCCGCCTGGCGGCTTCGCTCTTCTTGATGGAGACCCCCTCCGGGGAAAGTTGCATCGGTAGGCGATCCGATCCCTCCTCCCAATGGGGGGCGGAGTGGGTCTGAGGAACCTGAAATCCGGCCTGAGGGCTCCTGGGAGCCGTGCCCGGGGTGAATTCCTTTCCCTCGAGGAGCAGGTTGTCTTCGAGCAAGGCGGCCTGCGTGAGCACATGCTGAAGCTCCCGGACGTTTCCGGGCCAGAAATGCCGGCGCAGGCTTTCCAGGAAACGCGGCGTAACACCGGCGAGACGGCGGCCGAGTTGCACTTGCAGCCGGGCGAGCGTGTCTTCAATCAGGATCGGCAGATCCTCCAAACGTTCGCGAAGGGGGGGGACCCACAAGGTTATGTTGTTGAGCCGATGGTACAGATCCGGCCGGAACCGGCCCTCATCCACCAGCCGTTGCAAAGGTTGATTGGATGCGGCCACAATGCGCACATCCAAAGGAATGGGTTGATCGCCGCCTACGCGCGTGATTTCACGTTGTTGCAAGGCCCGGAGCAAGGCCACTTGGCCGTGCGCGGAAAGATCGGCCACCTCATCCAGAAAAAGGGTGCCGTGTTGGGCCAATTCGAATTTGCCCAAACGTTTCCGGTCCGCTCCCGTGAAGGATCCCTTTTCGTGGCCGAACAATTCGCTTTCCAGGAGTCCGTCCGGGATCGCTCCGCAATTTACGGTGACAAAGGGGTGGCCCGCCCGGCGGTTGTGCTGGTGCAATTGGATGGCCACCAATTCCTTGCCGACTCCCGACTCGCCTTCCACGTATACGCTTACATCGAAAGGCGCCACCCGGCGGATGGTGCGGAACAATTTCTGCATGAGCGGGCTTCTGCCCAGTATCGGGCCCAGGCCGGGCGCGTCCGATCCCCCATCCTTGCCCAGGGTATGCTCGGCCCGGTCCTGCAGAGATTTAACCATCACGCTTTTGAACCGCCGGACCGTACTGTCCAGGATGCCGGTCACGGGAATGCGCTCGAATACCGAACCCCCCGCGAACCCGTCCAACGGGCAATGGCGGAGGAGTTCTTCCAAATCGTCCGGCTCGGTGATGGAGCCGCCGAAGCCGAGGCAAGCCGGCTTTTGGGATCCGGACCGGGCGGCATCCATCATCGCGCGCAAGGCGCTTTGATTCAGTTGCAGCATGTCCCGCATGGAATGGACCTCGTCGGGCATGCGCGTGAGCCCCAGATGCAGGATGAGCACATCGATCCCGGCATCGGCGAAGGCGCGGGCTTCTTCGGGAGTGAATACGAAGCCATAGGTGCGGAAGCCCGCATCCCGCGAATGCTTCAACATGGCCAATTCGGACGCGGTGCCTTTTCCGGAACGTTCACGGATCGCCCGCAAGGCGCCATCGAGGAATCCCACCGCTGGCCAATTGCAGATTCCATGAACGCCCAAGGTCCGATATTCGGCCAGCAAATCGGGAAGCGGTTGGCCGGGATCTCCTGCCTGCGCGCCAGCGACCACCGGGAGGCTGCCGGCAACCGGCAGGATATGGGTTTTGAGGAGCAACCGGGTTTGCGCATTCGCATTTCCGAAGGGCAGGAACGATGGCAAGGAGCCATGGCCCCGGCTCCGGTATAGGCCCGCATTGAGCGCAAACAGCAAATCGGCGCCGGCGTCGCGCGCGCTGCGTGCAACCTGCCCCGAACCGGCCACTACCGCTAGCACGGGTCGACTGGTTCTTTTTGTGTACTCGGTAGTCATAGTGGGATACACATAATACGCGCAGCCAATGTTTTATGCCTGACGTTTCATTCTATTGTGTATGGGCCATCTTTACCCGTTTTTAGAAACGAGTCTTAAGGGTAGGTGGATAGCGATGAAGGGAGGAAAGAATCGGCACGGGCGGTTCGTCGAGGTGGGGCTCAAGCGAACATTTGAAAAAATTGCCCGTGCCGATATTCAGGTTGACTTGATTAAATAATCAATCCGATCCGGATACCCATAACTAGAGCAAAACCCGTACCGAATAAATATCTCCCAAAAAGGTTTCTTTTTCCTGAGAATTCACCTGTTTTGAAGGTCTCAATGGATTGATTTGTATACCGGTAAACACTTGCGCATAGGGTAGGGAACGAAACTCGATACCCGGGTACTCAAAATCAACGCGCGGGGTTTTCTTTCCATACCGAAGTGGAGTTGAAGGATTTGAAAAAGGAAGCTTTGAGCGCATCGAAAATTTCAGGGTTGTGTTCCTGATCGATTAGGACGAAATTCCCGTCGGGACCCGTAACGGGGACGATACCGGTAAGGTCGGTTCCCGATGCCCATTTCGCGGCATAGAATACGAAATCGAAGGAATACGACCCGCCTTGACGCCAGAGTTCCAGGATGTCCCGGGAGTAGACGAGATTGATCTTGTAGTCATCGGTGAATTGACATAGGAAGCGGATGGGGTTTCCGGAATAATAAGCGACGCCTTTGATGTACGCTCCGTGGGAGAAGTTGCCGAAGGCTACGGTGTCGGGATCGAGGACGGTATGGCGCGGAATCCGGTTTTCCAATTTCAGGATGGAATAGTCGGTGGATGGGACGGCGATGGGTGGCAATACGGCTTCCCGGTCGGCGCCGGTGAAGTCAACGCGTTTCCCCAGGGAATCGGGCACTTTCCAGATACGGCCCTGGGCTCCGTCCAAGGCGGTATAGTTGACTTCCACCACGTTGAAGGAGAAGGCCTGGATACGCAGGGAATCCGGCGACCGGCCATTACCGCGGGCGGAAGTTTTAGGGGCTGTTTCAGGGGACTTTTCAGGGGGCTTGTCATAATCGATGCGGAACCGCGCGCTCACTATCTGTTCCTTGCCCGGATTCCCGATTTCGGTAAAGCAACCTTGGACGAAAGCGGCTGCTGTCATTATCCCCAGATTGATCCAGCCGGAAAATAAGCCCCGCTTCGGGCATGCATTCCTGGTTCGCACGCTATCCCCCATGGCTCACCTGGCTTCCTTGGTTTCCTTGGCTTCCTTGGCTTCCTTGGCTTAGCGGAAATAGCTGGATGCTGACTTGCACCACGCGTTGGGCTTGCTTGCCTTCGGTCGCGAATACGCGCAGTTCCTTCCGCATGAGCTGGATCTGCTTCTTCAGCTTTGGCAAATCCGCTTCGCGTATGGTCATGCAAACGGAAGAGATGTCCCTCTCATGGGGCGGGACCGCATCGATGGCGCGTTTGGCCAGTTCCAGCATTTCGAGGTGGTAGTTGCGGACGAAAAGAGCCATGGTCTCGTCATCGGTGGTGATGGCGGCATCCACTGCGATGTACCCATTGGCGGTGCGCCGGATCAGCCCGGATGCGGTCAGCAGCTTAAGGGATTCCCGGGCATCCCGCGGTTCGATGGCAGGGAGGAGTTTCCTCGCGATCCACGCAGGGTCTGGATTGAATGAACCCAGGTTGAGCATTTCCCGGATTGCGGTGTGGTACCAGGTTTTGAGGACCTCGAATTGCCGGGCCTCCAGCTTTTTCAGGCCCCGGGTCTTGTCGGCCGCCAGCAGCTTTTGGTAGAAATGATCCTTCTCCTGCATGGAAGCCGCCTGGTTGAAGAAGACCAGGTTCTCGAAGAAATCGGCGCGCATTCCTGAAAGTCCTAATGCCAGGGTGATCTTCATCAACGTCCGTTTACTTAGGTTTCGTCGGCCATCAAGGATGTATCGGAGCATGGTATGGCTGGAGAATCCGATTTCCTTCGCGAAGGCGCGCAGGGAAAACCTGGGATCACCCTGTTTGCGCCACCGATGGAAGTCGGCCAGGTACAGCCGGAAATCGGAGTAGTGAAGCAAATCCGGTTCAGTAGTCGCGTTCATTTCGGGTTCCTGCAGGCCATGCGCGTTGAGGCGCTTGCCGTCGAATAAGCTTTTTGCCGCTGGTTAAAGGTAAGTACTGCCGGAAACCAATCCCTGGAGTGCTTTGGGTTTGGCGGAAACATTTGTGTCCAGGGGGTTAATCCGGGTGCGGAATCGTCGGGCTTGGGCGTTCCAGTTGCAGTCATACCCGCCGATCCCGATCCCGATCCCGATCCCCGGAACCATGGCTCCCGATTCCTCCCATCGCGTGGTTTAAGTTGCGCGCGAGCTCTTCGGCGCCGATGGTTTCCAGTTCCGTCAAAACGGCTCCTGAACGCGCTTCGGGCAATAAAATTTTACCGGTATCAAACTTTAACATCGAGCAGACCGTCGGAAAAATTTACGCGCTTCGTACCATTTGTTTACTGTGATTGAACCCATGTCGCAGCGATCCTTCGGATAATGGTCTTGGTTCCGATTGTATGGTCTGTATCGATTAGCAGTTAACTTCGCCTTCGATCCCACTAGCCTCCTTCCACTTCGCCGGGTCAGCCGCCCATATGCCAGAGGCATGTGTAGGCGTTTAGCCCATGCGTTCGGTGGAAACAGGCTTACCGGGATCCGTGGCGGCCTCCGGGTTGAACCCCGAAGGCGGCGGGGGTGGATTCGCTGCGTACGATGACAGGGTCATTTCCAAAAGGAAGCCGTTCGAATTCACCGCGGGGACTGCGCCCGCAATCAAGGAATCCTCAAAATGACCAAACGAATACAAATCCTGGCCGGCATGCTGGCCCTTGCCTTATCCGCCTGCGTGCAATCCATATCCGCTCAGAAAGCCCAAGACGATTTCGCCGGTTCCGGGGCCACCTCTTCGGCCTGGACCGTTCTCCGCTCCGGCCTCTCCCGTTCCAACGGGATGCTGGTGAGCCAAAGCAGCTTCGGGGTCCTCCGCCGCAACGACATCGCCGTCGGCGCGGCGCAGTACTCCCAAGGCGTCTGGGGCGTGGCCTCATCCAATATCTTCAACGGCCAATCGCACCTGTTCGTGCGCATGGCCGATGTCGACAATTACTATTGGGCAAACCTGGATGACGGACGGCACAACGTCACCATCAGCCGCCGTGTGGGCGGAAATAACTACACCCTGTTCTCCACCTACGTCCCTGCGGCTTTCGCCAAGGGCGATACCATCAAACTGTCGATCGACAACGCCTTCCTGCTCACCGTGTCCAGGAACGGGGTCCCCTTCGGCTCCTTTAACGACGCCGCTTCCGGTCGCCTGGCTTCCGGCGGGGTAGGTATCGGCCTTTCGGGCTTGTCGACTTACCAAGCCGCATGGGACTATTGGGATGGCGGCAGCCAGACCGCGGGATGCGCCCTGCCGGTGGTGACCGTCGATCCGAGAAACGCCAATGTGATCGAACCCGGCACGGCCGGCTTCACGGTGGCCGCTTCGGGAGCCACCTCCTTCCAATGGCAGCGGGCGACCTCCAATGTGGTCAATGGGAACGGCGCTAACGCTGCGACCTATACCACCGCCACAACCTCGGTGATGTACGACAACGGCTCGACCTATCGCGCCATCGTCAGGAACTCCTGCGGCGCGGACACCTCGGCTTCCGCGATGCTGACCGTGAGTGGCCCTGCAGCCCTTCCTATTATTGCTCCCACTCCTCCGATGTCTCCCGCCCTTCCCACTCCTCCCCCAGGCAACGGCACCCCGACCGTGGGTCTGCCTTTCTCGGATGATTTCGAGAGCGCGGATTCCGCCTGCTGGGCTTCCCGTCCGAATGGGGATGAGAATTCCAAGGGCTGCGGAGGCTTGACCAACATCGGCAAGGGCGGCGCGTCGGACATCATCAACCGCTCCGGCCGGTTCGGAGTGGCGCACAGCGGTTCGCGCACCGCGCGCATCGTCTATACCCGCAACGAGGATGAATCCCGCATGCGCCGGAACCATATCAACAGCGACTCGGTATTCGCCCGCTTCTGGGTTTATTTCGATCCGAACTACGATCATGCTTTCGGCGAAAAGTTCTTCCGCGCCAACTCCATCGACAGCGCCACGGGCACCCTGTATTGGGACATGATTTTCTACTTGCGCAACTCCACGCAGACCTCGGGCAAGGACAACATGGCATCCATCACCGGAGAACCGAACGGCGGCTCCGGCAGCTTCGGTACGGCCAATATCTCGTTTCCCCGGGGAGTCTGGTTCGAAGTGGCATTCAAGATCCGCATGAACACCCCCGGCGGCCATGACGGCGAGGTTTCCATCTGGTACAACGACGCCATGATCCTGAATTCCAAAGGTCTTTCCAATATGCGTACCTCCAGCCGCGGAAACGGTTACAACCATCTCACCGATAACCACAAGATCACCAGCATTTCCTACGGAGGTTGGTACTCGAACGGTTCGGGCGGGGCGCCCAACGTTCCGGCCGTCAAGTACCTCGATGACCTGTGCGCGGATGTGGTGAAGTGTCCGTCGCTGGTGCCGCGTTAGATCCCGCCTACGTGTCGACGCTGGCGGTGGCCCGGAAATACGGTCGGGCTTCACAGCAGATGGACCTCCCGGATATAGCTGCCGCATTCGGCCATGGTTTTGCCGTAGTATGGGTTGAGTATTGAAGTGTCGGGCTGAAGCCAATCCGCGCCTTGGTTGTTGCGCGCCATGGGACAATGGAAGAGGTAGGCTTTAACGGCCGTTACGGCCCCGAACTTTTCCAGCGCGTCCAATACCAACGGCGAGAAATCCGCAAAATACTCCCGCATCCCGGTAATGTCCGGGGAAGAGGCCATGGGATGCAATACCTTCATGAACGAAGCGTCCAGGGTATCCCAATAGGCGGTAGCGGCGCTGTCCATTCCATCGGTCTGGATCATATGCAGGATGCCGTGCATGGAACCGAACGCGGCCTGGGCTCCGGCGAAATCATCGTGCGCCAGAGCCGATTCGATTTTGGCGTAACCTTCATAGACCCCGCCCAGGCCCGTTTTGAATGAGTCCGTGGCCGCGAAGACATGCTTCGAAATCACGGGTTGGGCCGCAGCCGGTTGCGGCGTCTTGGCATCCGTTTTTCCGGCCGTGGAATCCTTTTTGCCGCAGGCGGCTAGCACAAGACCCGCTGCGGCAAATGCGATGATTGATTTTTTCATGGTCTTCTCCTTATTCGGTGATTTCATAGGTGGCCATCATTTCGGCGGCGTGGTGTTCCACATGGCAATGCAGCATCCACTTGCCGACATGTTCCGCTTTCAGCATTAGGTCGAGCGCGACCGCCGAAGGCAGATCGAAGACATCCTTGTAGAGGTTGCGACGGGACATTTCCCTCAACATTTCGCCGTGGAAATGCGCCGTATGGTTCTGATTTCCTTCGTCATTCATGGCAAAAACGACGAATCGGACGTTCGCCCCCTTCTTGAACGAGAGGCCTTTGAGATTGGCGAATGCGAGGCCATTGATCGTCTGAACTTCGGGACCGCCGCCGTGGGCCATGGAATCAACGATATTTTCCGGCCATTGATCCTTGGGGACATGCTCTTTGGGGTGGCAACCGCCGTTCCAAGGGATGAGTGGAGGGGAGCAGGTATCCTTTTTCACGGTATGGGCGTTCCCCGTATCAACCGGCGATACCATCGCGAGGTAGGATTTGAAAACCAGGGAGATGGTGGTATCGAACTTGACGTAATCCGGATGATCAGGCGGGTTGTCCACGATAATGGTCCCAATCAGTCCCATGGAAACTTCTTCCGCGGGGCTAAAAGAGTGGCTGTGATAAGGGCCGACCCCAACGGATTTTTCTTCGGCCTTCCACCGGTATGTGAACTTGTCCCCGGGTTGGACTGAGCCGCCCGCGGTCCCATTATCGGGCCAGACCAATGGCCGATCCTTCCGCCATACCCCTTCGTTGGCCTCGTCATAAACCAGGTTGTGTGGGTGGATGCTCAGGGGCATGCCCGTGTTGGCGCCATTGCGGAAGTGCACAACGACAGAATCGCCTACCGTAGCGCTGATGATGGGGCCGGACAGTTGCCTCCATTCGGGAGCCTTGATCGGAATTCCGCTGCTTTCCGTTTGCACATAGCGAATGGTTTTATAGAGGTAACGTCTTTCCGGATGGATGACATCCTTGGTCATCATGGATTCCCCGTCCGGAACCATATCCCATTTGAACGTCGTTTCGGTGGTGATCCAATACTCCCGGGTTACGGGAACATACTTGGAAACAAAGGGTGAGCCTGCTGCTGGTCCCGAAGGGGATGCTTCATCCTTGAAGCATCCCGATAGCAGGAGAAAAGGAGCGGCGACCCAGGTCAGAGCGGACCTGCGATTCATGCCTATCATCATCGGTCTCCTTATTTGCCCGCCGCAGGGGCGGTCATGGCTTTGGCGGGCTTGGATACCGATCCGATCCCGGCCGGTTTCGATCCGGCGCTAGGCTTATGCGAATGGGCGAACTGCTTATCCAGCAAGTCGACCTGCGCCTTAAGTTGGGCGAAGGCCTTTTTGGCCGCATCCGGTTGCTTGCCGTCCGCGGCGTCATGGACCTTTTCCATCAGCGTCGCGACGTTTTTGACATAGCCCTGAACCCGCTTCCGCTTGGTAGCGTCCAAGGTCGTATCCCGGTCCAGGTCGTGGGTGGCGGCGGCAATGCCTTCCACCGCATCGTGGATATGGCCGAGCTGGTTCGCTGCGAGCTGGGCCTCGATCTCCTGCAGGCGGGCGTAAAGCGCGGTCATCCCGTCATGGGTGTTCATCACCGGTGTGGCCGACGCCGGTGAGGCGGCCTTGGCCGTCTCCGGAACATGGGCTTTTTCCTTGGAATGATCCACGCCCTCGTGGGCCGAGGCGGAGGATACGCCTATCAGAATGGCTCCGGCCAGGGCCGTGATCAGTTTAGAGTGCATGGTTTTCATCTTCTTCTCCGGGTTGATGTATGAGAGGCTGCGGAATGCGAATACGGGGACAGTGTCGGGATCATGGCTTTCCTTCCGGCTTCGCGGCGAGCAGGCTTGCTACCGCTTTGCGGCTGAAGTTCCAGAACAGGGCGGGCATGAGAGCCATGTTCATCAGGGTGGAGCTGACCAGCCCGCCGAAAATCACCACGGCGACAGGGTAGAGGATTTCCTTGCCTGGCTCGCCTGGGCTCAGGATCAACGGGATCAATGCCAGGGCCGCGGTCAGGGCCGTCATCAGCACGGGCACCATGCGCTCCAGCGCGCCCCGCAGGATCATGTCCCGGGTCCAGGTTTCACCCTCTTCGCGGAGGAGGTGCAGATAGTGCGAGACCAGCATGATGCCGTTGCGCGAGGAAATTCCGCATAGGGTGACGAAGCCGACCAGGGATCCGATGGAAAAGGTGCGGGTGGTGAGCCAGAGCGCGGCGACCGCGCCGATCAGGGAAAAGGGAATGTTGAGCAGGATGAGTCCGACCAGGTTCACGGACCGGAAATGCAGGTACAGGACCAGGGCCATGCCGAACAAGGAGATTAGACCGAGCAGGGCGATGGTCCGCGACGCCTGCCGTTGGCTTTCGAACTGGCCGCCGTACTCGATGAAATAACCCGGGGGCAATTCGATGCGGGCGGCGAGGGTTTTTTGGATGTCGTCCACGACCGATCCGAGGTCGCGCCCGCTGGTGTTGCATTGGATCACGATCCTGCGCCGGACGTTTTCGCGGAGGATTTGGTTCGGCCCCATGGCGGATTGCACCGTGGCCACGGTGCCGAGGGGGATCTGCTCGCCGTTGGGAAGGTCGATGGGGATTTCCCCGATGCGTTCCATATCGGCCCGGCTCGTTTTGTCCAACAACACGACCAAGGCGAAACGCTTCTGGTCTTCCAGCACCTCCGCGGCCTTTTCCCCGCTCAGCGCCGTCTGGATCAGCCCCGTGACCTCGCCCGCCTGCAGACCGTACCGCTTCAATTCCTCCCGGTGCAGCTGCACTTCCACTTGCGGAACGAGAACTTGTTTTTCCACTGAAAGGTCCACCACGCCGGGAACCGAGGACAATTCCTTTTCGATCAGGGCGGCCTTTTCCCGGAGCAGCGCCAGATCGTCCCCGTACACCTTGATGGCCACCTGGGCCCGGACGCCGGATAGCAGGTGATCGATGCGATGCGAAATCGGCTGACCGATGTTGACCGCGATCCCTGGGATCTGCCCAAGATTGGCGCGGATGTCGGCTAGGATGTCCTCGCGTTTCCGCTTCCCCGGCTTGAGGTCCACGTCGATTTCCGTGGAGTGGACGCCTTCGGCATGATCATCCTCCTCGGCCCGGCCCGTGCGTCGCCCGGTGGAGATTACTTCGGGAACCTGAAGGATCAGTTTTTCCGCGATGGTCCCGATGCGGTCCGATTCCGGAAGCGAAGAGCCTGGCGGCGACAGGACGTTAATGGTGGCCGTGCCTTCGTTGAAGGGCGGGAGGAATTCCTTGCCTAGGAAAGGGACGGACGCCACTGCGACCGCCAGCAGAACCAGCGCCAGCCCCAGGGAGGGCCAGGGACGCTTCAGGGATGGTTCCAGCACGGCCTTGCGGTTAGCGCGTTTCAACAGCCGCACCACGAACCCGTCGGCTTCCTTACCGCCGTGCTTGCCTTTCGCCAGGAGGTAGGCGCACAAGGCCGGCGTGAGTGTGAGTGAAACAGCAAGGGAGGCCAGGATGGAGACGATGTAGGCGATGCCCAGCGGCGCGAATATCCGTCCTTCGATACCGCCCAGGGAAAACAGGGGAAGAAAGACGAGCACCACCAGTACGGTGGCGAAGACGATGGAGTTGCGCACTTCGGCCGAGGCCCGGAAGATCACCTCGAGAACGGGTTCGGGTTTTTCCTGCAAGCGGTTCTCGCGCAGCCGGCGGAAGACGTTTTCCACGTCCACGATCGCGTCGTCCACGAGCTCGCCGATGGCGACCGCCAGGCCTCCCAGGGTCATGGTGTTGATGGAAACTCCGAACAGGCGGAACACCAGCGCGGTGATGAGGATCGAGACCGGAATGGCGGTCAGGGTGATGAAGGTGGTCCGGAAGTTGAGCAGGAACAGAAAGAGCACGATAAGGACAAGGATGCTTCCGTCCCGCAAGGCGTCCTCGACGTTTCCGATGGCCCTTTCGATGAAGGCGGACTGGCGGAACAGGTTCGCGTTGACGGACACGCCTTTGGGCAGGCCTTTTTGCAGATCGCGGATGGCGGCTTCGATTTTGCCCGTCAATTCGATCGTACTCGCGCCCGGTTGCTTTTTCACGCTCAGGATGACGGCGGGTTTGGCGTTGGCGCCCGCCGATCCGCGCTTCTGCGGGGATCCGAATTCCACCTCCGCGACTCGGTCCAGCGTGATCGCCTCGCCGTCGCGATAGGCCACCACGGTGGAAGCGAGATCCTCCAGGGATTGCAGGCGCCCCAGGTTGCGGACCACGGCCTCGGTATAACCCTGCACCAGGAACCCGCCGGTCGATCCGGTATTGGTATTCTTCACCGCCGCTTCCACCTGATGGAGGGTTACCCCGTTCTGCTTCAGCTTGTCCGGCGAGACCAGTACATGGTATTGCTTGAGATCGCCGCCGATGGCGATGACCTGGGCCACGCCGGGGATGCTCAACAGCCGCGGCTTGAGCGTCCAATCGGCCAGCGTGCGCAACTCCATGGGCGAAACGGAATCGCCGCTGATGCTGATCAGCATGATTTCGCCCATGATCGAGGTAATGGGTCCCAGGGAGGGACTCACTCCGGAGGGCAGGCTTTCCCGGATGCTCTGGAGCTTTTCCGCGACGATTTGGCGATCGATGTAGATATCGGTGCCCCAGCCGAATTCGACGTATACGATGCCCAGTCCGGGCGCGGAAACGGAGCGCACGCGTTCCACCCCGGTGGCGCCGTTGAGCGCGGTTTCCAGGGGATAGACCACCAAGGCCTCGACCTCCTCCGGGGAAAGCCCGGCGGCCTCGGCCTGCAACGTCACGGTGGGCCGGTTAAGATCCGGGAATACGTCCACGGGCAGTTTCACCATCACATAGGAGCCGTAGACCACCAGCAACGCGCCTAAGGCAACGACCAGGAGCCGGTTCTTGAGGGAGAAGCGGATGACGGCGTTAAGCATGATCGGCCTTCACTTGCCCGAGGCTTTCGCTTTGCCTGTCGGCACCGTCGGCGCCGCTGCGGACGGTGCCGGTTTCGGGGACGCCGGCTTCGCGAACTGCAATTGGTAATTACCCCGCGTCACCACCACGTCCCCGGGGGCCACGCCTTCCACGATCTCGATCCACTTATCGTTCTCCATTCCCGTCACCACGGCGGTGCGCGTGTAGCTGTTCCCGTTCTCGACGAAGAGGAACTTTTCCCCTCCGGTGCCCAACACCGCGCTGCGCGGAACCGTGATGGATTCATCCTCATGATCCGCCAAGAAATACACGTTCACGGTCATGTTGATTTTGAGCTTCTCCTCGGGATTGCGCACCCGTAGCCAGACTTCCACGGTGCGGCTTTGCGCGTTGACCTCGCTGCCGATGATCTCGACCTTGCTGTCCATTTCCGCGCTCTTGAGCACAGGGGAATAGACCCGGGCCGACATCCCCTTCACGATGGAACCGATTTGGGTTTCGTAGACGCGCGCCACGGCGTAGACTTCGCGGTAATCCGCGATCTCAAGCAAGGCGGTTCCCGGTTCCACCGCGTCGCCTTGGATCACGTGGAGCTTCGCGATTTTCCCGCTGCGCGGGGCTGCGACGGGCACTTGGACCGGGGTCTCGGAAAGCTGCCGGGCTTCGATGGTCAGCAGGGTCCGCCCCTTTCCGACCGATTGCCCCAGGCCCGCGCGGATGGAGCTGATGCGGCCCGCGATGCGGCTGGCGATATTCTCCCGGCTGCCGGGAATGGGTTGCACCGTACCCGATGCCTTGATGGTCTTTTCGATGGCCTGGATCGCCGCTTCCGCGGTTTCGATTTCCAGATTCCGCTTCGCTTGGGGAGAAAGCGTCACCGGGCCGCTCTGGGCGGTCTCCTGAGGTGCGGTTTCGCCGTGATCATGCCCTTCATGCGCGTGCGTCGGCGCCGCCAGTGCCAGGCAGCCGGCCAGGACGGGCAGGGCCCAAACCGAAGCAAAAGCTGAAGGAATATTCCTGATCACCATGTTTTTCCTCCCACGGCCATACCGAGCCGGTTCCATTGGTCGTTATATTCATCGAGGATATCCAGCGCGTCGGATTCGCGATCCAGGGCGTCTTCCTGTACGCGCGACAAGTCGAAAATCCCGAGCTGGCCCTGGACGAAACCCTTTTCGGAAAGCTCCAGCTGCTTGGCGCCCAAGGGCAGCACTTCGTTGCGGAAGGCCTGATAGCGTTCCTGCAAGCGCGCCAAACGCGCATGCAGGCCGGCCACCGCCGATGCGATGCGGGACGCTTCCGCGGCCTTGCGGATTTCGGCCGCCTGCAATGCGGCCAGGGATCGGGCCCGGCCCGCGCGATTGCGATCGGTAAACGGCAGGGGCAATTCCACGCCGCCGCCCACCACGTTGTTGCCGTCGGTTTCCCGATCGTAGCCCACGGAGAGCGTGAAGCCGGGGTTCCGCAGCGCGGTTTCCAGATCCGCTGCGTGCCGCTTGGCTTCGATTTCCAGGGCCATCGCCTTGAGACCGGCGTTCTCGGCCAACGCCCATTGGATCAGGCTGTCCGATGGAGGCAGCGGCGGGAGGGAGTCGATGGGATAGGCGGCGAGAGAATCCGGACCGTTCCCGGATCCGGTGAGATAGGCGAGCCGCCGGAGTTCCGTATCCATATCGCTTTGAATTCCGGATTCCCTTTGCTTGGCCTTGGCCAGGTTGAGGCGTGCTTGCCCCTCATCGACCTGCGAAAGGCGGCCTTCCTTCACTTTGGCGGCAGCGATGCGGACCAGGGATTCCCAGCGCTTTTCCACCTGGATTTGCAGGGCCTTTTTGCGTGCGAGGATTTGCCAGCGGAAAAAAGCGGAGCGGATCTCCAACTTCGTTTCCGCTTCAACCGATCTCATCGACTGGAGGTCGGCGGCTAAGGAGGCGTGCGCCGCCCGGTTTTTCCGATGGCGCAGACCCGGTTGGAATTCCTGGGAAAGCCGCAGAGAGGCCTTCGGTCGGGATGGTTCGTTGACGTTGTATCCCGCGTCGAATCCCAAGACCGGATTCGGCGATGCGGTGCCGGATAGGGTATCACTTGCGATTCCTTCGGTTTCGGCCCGGTGCACGCGCAAATCCGGATTGTTTCGCGCTCCGGCGCGGATCAGAGTCTCGAGATCGGTTCCCTGGGCGAATGCCCATCCGGACGCGGCAAGCAACAAACCCGCTCCCCAGTTTATACGCATATCCATGGCTCCCCTTGCCAAACCTTACTGATGATCTCGCAGATCTCGAAAAACTCGTAGATCTCGAAAAAACTTTGCGGGATCGGAATCACGAACGGCGGGAACGGCCCGGGCGGATCGCCAGGGACGCGGCCGATGCGGGGGATGCCGGGAGCCGGCTCCCCAAGGGGTTTTAAACGAGGAGTCTTAAGGTAAGGAGATAGACCGGGGGACTGGACCGGTTCTGCGGCCTAGGGCGTTCCACGGAAGCGAAGGGAGTGGCGACCGGGAAGTCATGGAGCGCAATCGCTTCGGGTGGGGACTCCAAGGCGAGGGATTCGCTTCCCACCATGGATTGCCGCGTGATAGCTTGTTCGGAAAGACAGTGGGCATCCTGGGCCAAGGCCGGGGTTCCCTGCGGAACATCCGCATCGGGGTGGAGGGCGGGTACCTCGCCGGACGGCGCGGCGGGGGCGGCCGGTCCATGGCAATGGGGATGGGCATCGGCAACTTCGGCGGCGGAAACAACCGGTGCCGCTTCGCCGATCAGGCCCAGGGCCTTGGCGACCTGTTCGATTTCGCGGGCGAAGGCTTCGTTGATGCGGCAGCAACTGAACCATTCCCCGGTGAGGAGCAATGCGGCCGTGATCAACGCGATTGCCGGGAGCAACCCTTTGCCGTTCCGTATTTTCATCACCGATACGGTCATGGCACCGTCCTATCCCCGGGGAAATATACGATCTTCCGGCCCGGTCCGGCCATGCTTCCTTTTTCCGGGGAAATCCGAGGGTTTCATAGTCTGACGGTCCGGAGCCGGAGGGAATTGCCGATTACGGAAACGGAACTGACGCTCATGGCCGCCGCCGCGATGATGGGGCTCAGCAACCAACCAGTGAAGGGATAGAGCAATCCGGCCGCTAAGGGCACGCCCAGGAAGTTGTAGATGAAGGCGAAAAACAGGTTCTGGCGGATATTCCGCAGGGTTGCCCGACTGAGTTTGCGGGCCCGGACGATTCCGTTCAGATCCCCTTTCACCAGGGTCACGCCGGCGCTTTGCATGGCCACGTCGGTCCCGGTTCCCATGGCGATGCCGACTTGGGCCTGGGCCAAAGCCGGGGCGTCGTTGATGCCGTCGCCGGCCATGGCCACGAACCGGCCTTCGGACTGCAGGCGCTTAACCGCTTCGGCTTTGCCGGCGGGAAGCACGTCGGCGATCACCTGATCCAGGCCCAGGCTCGCCGCGACCGCTTCCGCGGTGGTGCGATTGTCCCCCGTCAGCATGAGAATGCGCAGGCCGTCCTTGCGCAAGGCGGCGATGGCCTCGCGCGCCGTGGCCTTGATGGGGTCGGCGATGGCGATCAAGGCCGCGACCTTTCCATCGATGACCAGGTACATAACGGTCTCGGCGGCTTTGCGCCGCGCTTCCGCCTTGGCCGCCAGCTCCGCGGGATCCCATCCCGAGTCGTCGAGCAAGGCCTTGTTCCCAAGGGCGATGCGCTTGCCTTCCACGGTACCGCGCAGCCCCTTACCTGTCAGGGATTCGAAATCGCCTACGGCGGGACTGGCCAGACCTTTTTCCTTGGCGTAGGCGACCACGGCCGCGCCCAGGGGGTGCTCGCTGGCGGATTCCAGTCCGGCCGCCAGGCGTAACGCGTCGGTTTCCGTAAAGCCGGCGCGGGTTTCCAGGCCGACCACCCGGGGTTTACCTTCGGTCAGGGTGCCGGTCTTGTCCACCACGAGGGTATCGACCTTGCCAAGGTTTTCGATGGCTTCGGCGCTGCGGAATAGCACCCCGGCCGTCGCCCCCTTGCCGCTCGCCACCATGATGGACATGGGCGTGGCCAGGCCGAGCGCGCAGGGGCAGGCGATGATGAGGACCGAGACCGCGTTGATCAATGCGAAGGCCAAGGCGGGAGGCGGACCGAACCAGGCCCAGGCGAGAAAGGAAAGGATCGCGATGCCGATGACGGCGGGCACGAAATAGCCCGAGACCTTGTCGGCCAGGTTCTGGATGGGGGCCCGGCTGCGCTGGGATTCGGAAACCAAGGTCACGATCTGCGCCAACAGGGAGTCGGCTCCGACCTTTTCCGCCGATACGATCATGGAGCCGCGCCCATTGATAGTAGCGCCGATCACGGAATCACCCGGCTTTTTCTCGACGGGCGAAGGTTCGCCGGTCATCATGGACTCATCCACGTAGCTGGCGCCTTCTACGACCTTGCCGTCCACGGGCACCTTCTCTCCGGGCCTGACCCGGAGTCGATCGCCTACCTGCACCTGATCGAGGGGGAAATCCGTTTCCGCGCCATCCGGACCGATGCGGCGCGCGGTTTTGGGCGCGAGGCCGAGCAGCGCACGTATGGCCGCTCCCGTGCGGGTGCGGGCATTGAGTTCCAACACCTGGCCGAGCAGGACCAGCACGGTGATTACGGCGGCGGCTTCAAAATACACGCCTACCATGCCGTGTCCGTCCCGGAAGGCGGGAGGGAAAAGCGCCGGCAGCAGGGTTGCGACCACGCTATAGAGGTAGGCAACCCCGACGCCCAGCCCGATCAAGGTGAACATGTTGAGACTGCGGTTGACCAGGGAAAGCCGGAACTTGTCGAAGAACGGCCAAGCGCCCCATAGTACCACCGGAGAAGCGAGCGTCAGTTCCAACCAGCGTTGCACATGGGGCGGCATCATTTTGGGAATGGGGTTGCCGGGAAGGATATGCGCCATTGCCAGGACCACCAGGGGCAAGGTCAACCCGGTGGTGATCCATAAACGGCGGCGCATGTCGGTGAGTTCCGGGTTCTCCTGATCCGCGGAGACGGTAATGGCGCGCGGCTCCAGCGACATACCGCATTTCGGGCAGGATCCGGGACCATCTTGGACGATTTCCGGGTGCATGGGACAGGTCCAACGGGTATTTCCAACGACGGGCGCGGGTGCCGCTCCCGGGGCATCGAGGCGCGCTTTCGCACGCACCGGGGCCGCGGTGGTTCCGGCAGGCGCATTCGAGTGGGGATGTTCGTTATGTAACGATTGGCTCGTCAATATTGGGGCAACCGGCTCCAGGTTCATGCCGCATTTTGGGCAGGAGCCCGGTCCCGGCTGACGGATTTCCGGATGCATGGGACAAGTATATTCGGGTCCCGGATTTTTTTCCGCGGTGGCGGTTGTTTGTGGTTTTTCCATTTTCATCTCCAGGTTCATGCCCATAAAGTAGATTCCCTTATTGGGTCTGGGGGGGATATGCAATCACCGCGATTCATCCACAAACGGACGGAGAATGGGTTCCGAATGCCGATTGAAATGCCTTTGGGCATCCTCCGCCATTTGCCGCGTGCACCATTTAGCGTAGGCTTTTCCGAAAACCAGGCCAAGCAAACGGGACATCCCCTTTGCAGGCAGGTCGTAGTGGAGCGTTACGCGAAGTCGCACAGCGGAATTTTCGGGTTCGAGATTGAAGCCCATGCGGTATGGTCCAATGACTAACAGTCGCGGTTCGCCCGCGGTTTCCCAAACTTTACGCAATGGCGGTTCGCGCTCTGTCACGATCTCGTCCACGAAGAGACGCATCCCAAACACCCGACCGTGGATGTGGATATATGAGCCGACGGACCGCCCCTTCCTGTCGTCAAGTTCGGTTACCATCCTACCCCAACCCATCTTCCATGAGGGTTTGCTCATATGATCGGTCAGGTGGGTCTGATCATCGAGATACTCGAATAACCGTTCCATAGGACCGTCAATCAAGGAGCCGTGCTCTTCATGCCGTTCGAATCGGGACATATGGCTTTTCCTCGGGAGGTTGCGTATGCCATACCGCTTTTCCCTCCCGGGGGTAGCGCAAGATCCATGCCCTGAGTTGCATTCCCCTGATCGGCCTGATGAGCGTTAATGCATTCGGCATGGTACTCCACCCGCAGAATATTTGCCAATCCGTCATCATAATGCCGAATTGGCAAAATCTGTATTTGGTCCAACGGGAATGTCCCATGAAAACGCAATGTCGCACGGAGGAAGGGATGAGGAACCTGATTTGGTACCAGGCATGGCAATTGCGTTTATTGGTGTTAAGAAAAGGAGGCTCGATGACCGGATGCAATCGCCCACCCTCTTGACCGTTGCCATGTTCCCCGTCCTATCCGTCATGTACCTGCGGCTGGCCCGGAACGAAGAGAAGGATGTCCGCAAAGTGTTCGGACAGGAGTGGGACGAGTACGCTGCCAGGGTTCCGGCATTCATTCCCAGGTTCGGCGGTACCGGTATCCCGACCGTTCCCCGGGAGAAGGCGTCATAGCCGGAAATCAACCGGTCGGACGCGCATGAAAATCACGAAGAGTCAGAATTTTCAATCAAGGAGAATAGCATGATGAAGAAGTTGAATTCCACGCGGACCCTTTTCGCTTGTGCGATTTCGGTAATGTTGTTTTACGCGGGACCGATCGCAGCCAAGGACATGGAGAAAGAGGGCGGGATGGCCTGCGAGAAACCCATGGGAGGGATGGGCAAATCCGGCGGCATGGGGGGTATGGGCGGCATGGGCGGCGAAGGTGGAGGCATGTCCATGATGGGAATGATGGGAAATTCCAAAATGGGATGCATGGCGACATCGGATACCTTGGATGTCTTGCTTAAAACCGTCCAGGACGCGCGGAAATCCAAGGACAAGGCCAAGATGGCCGCAGCGCTTGCGACCGTGGAAACCCATATCGGAGTGATGAAGGGCCATATGGAAAAGTGCAAGGGGATGATGGGCATGATGGGGATGATGATGGACGGCGACGGAATGAAAGGGATGCAAGGCATGAAGCCGGCGCCCGATGCTCCGGTTTCCGGATCGAAGCAGGATCCCGCGGAACATGAGAAGCACCATCCCAAATAGCCCGCGGATTCGGCCCCCATCCCTTGGTCGGCTTATTTCCGTAAGTACAAAGGCCAGGTAGGCGTAAAGTTCGCGTCCGAAATCGGAGCGATCTGGCATGAGAAGACGGGTGATTTCGAGTACGTGAGCGGCCGTATCGAACGGATTGATTTCGATGTCTCTGCTCCCTGAACGCGTCAAAATGGCACCCTCACCCGAATTGGCATCCGGGGGCACGCGGTTTGCTTTTGTGAATACTGTGCAGGACTGGAGGTTCGTTTGAATATCATCGAGATCCGCGGGGTGACCAAGGACTACACCTTGGGCAAGGTCAAGGTTCCCGCTTTGCGCGGCATAGACCTCGACATCGCCAAAGGCGATCTGGTCAGCGTGATGGGCCCTTCGGGCAGCGGTAAGACGACCCTGCTGAACATCATCGGCTGCATCGATCTACCCACCTCGGGTAACGTGAAGGTTTCCGGCAGGGAATTGACGCTGCTCAGCGACAAGGAGGTGACCAACCTCAGGCTCCACCATCTGGGCTTCATCTTCCAGACCTTCAACCTGATCCCGGTGCTGACCTCGATCGAGAACGTGGAGTTCCCGTTGCTTTTGCAGAAACGGCTGTCGCGGCCGGAGATCCGCAAACGCGCGGAAAAATTCCTGGATGACGTCGGTTTGGCCGGATACGGGCACCACCGGCCCGCCGAATTGTCCGGCGGTCAACGGCAACGCGTCGCCATCGCCCGCGCCCTGGTGACGCATCCCGACATCGTGCTGGCCGATGAGCCCACCGCCAACCTGGATTCGGCTACGGGAGCGTCCATCCTGGAAATCATGAAAGAGATGAACGCCAGGGAACAGACCACCTTCGTGTTCTCTACCCATGACAAGAACGTTTTGAAATACGCCAAGACCGTCGTCCAGATCGTGGACGGCCGCATCGCCGGGGCCTGAACATGGGACTCATCCTCAAGATGGCCTGGCGGAACCTGTTCCGCCACCGCGGGCAGAGCCTGGTGATCGGAACGATCCTGTTCCTGGGGGCATTCCTGATGACCCTGGGGAACGGGGTCATCACGGGCATGGATCGGGGACTGCGCAACACCGTGGTGAACGGTTTCACCGGGGATCTGATCCTGGTGCCGGAGCGGCAGGAATCGGACAACGTCTTTCTGCAGATGATGGGCCGTGGGATCCAACCCTTGTACGGGTTTCCCGCCATCGACAGCGTGCTTCGGGGGATCCCTTACGTCGCGCGGTATCTCCCCATCGGCAAGAACATGGCCATGGTTCTGAACGAAGACGAGGGGAATGCCACTCCCCTGTATCTGCTGGGCGTCGATTTCGCGCGCTATGCGAAGATGTTTCCCGGGAGTCTGGCGCTCAAGGACGGCCGCTTTCCGCGTCCGGGCATGCCCGGTCTGTTGCTGCCCACCGGAGGGCGCAAGGGGATCCATGATCGCGCCAATACCTGGTTCGTGCCCGCCTCCCGTGATTCCTCGATCGGCGCCGTCGGTGCGGGTGCGGGTGCGGAGACGCAACGGGACACCGTTCCCAAGGACGCGATCGTGAGGTCAAGCATGGTGATGCTCGGATTCAACGAAGACAACAGCACCACGGACATCCGCCTCGATGTGGACGGGATCTTCCGGTTCCGCTCATTGAATACCATTTTCGGGAACTTCGCTTTGGTGGATATCGAATCGTATCGGCAATGCCTGGGCTACTTCCAGGCCTCGGAGCGCACCCAAGGCCGGATGAGCGGGCGCGATAGCGCGCTCTTTTCCCTCGGAGAGGAGGACCTCGACGCGCAATTCGGGATGCAATCGGAGCTGGCGCCGGCGGTCTCGCCCGTTCGGAAAGTTCGAAGAGTTCGGAAAGAGAAAGCCCCACCCCTCCCGGACTCTACCGTTACCGTGGAATCCCCCGTGATGCAGACTCCCACGACACGCGGACTGGCGGCAACGGCCGATCTGGATCAAGGCGCCTACAACTTGGTGCTGGTCCTGCTGGAGCCGGGCGCGGATGCAGCGAAGTCCATGACGGATCTCAACGGCCGGTTCCAGGACGCCAAAATCGGCGTGCGCGCGGTCGGATGGAAGGATTCCCTGGGACCGATAGGCAGCATGGCCACCTTGATCAAGGGCGCTTTGTTCCTGTTCGTGAGTTTCCTGTTCGTGGTCGCCGTCATCATCATCATCAATACCTTGACCATGGCGGCCTTGGAGCGGACCCCGGAGTTGGGAATGATGCGCGCCATCGGGGCGCGCAAAGGCTTCGTCAGCCTCATGTTCCTGGCCGAGACCGGACTCCTTTCCCTGTTCTTCGGGGGTCTGGGAATCGTCTCGGGCGCCGTGACCGTCGAGATCGTTTCCCTCTTCAAAATCGCGTCCGAAAACGACGTGCTGCAGCTTTTCTTTGGAGGCGATACCTTCCGTCCGGCGCTTTCGGCCGGGGATTTCCTCCTGGGCTTCACGCAATTGGGTTTGGTGGCCCTGGCCGCCGTGCTCTATCCCTTGCGGATAGCGCGTCGCGTCAGCCCGCTGGATGCGGTGTATAAGGAATGAGACGCAACGGACAGGAATGAGCAGGAATGAGCAGGAATGAGGCGGCCGAAATGAAACGCGATATCGACGGGGGCGGCATGCATTTCGGCTTCCTGCTTCTGATCAGCCTGCGCAACCTGTTGCGGCAGAAGCGCAGGAATCTGCTGCTGGGCATGGCCATGGCCATCGGCATGGCGCTGCTGCTGATCGCCAACGCCTTTTCCCACGGCATCTCCGATGTCATGTTCAACCGCATCCTCAATTACGCGGCCGGGCACCTCAGCATCGGATTCTCCCAGCGCGGGAACCAGGGCAGCGCGGTGTTCCACGATGGCGATGGTATCCTGGCGCGCATCCGCGGGGTTATGCCGGCGGACGCGCGCGTCGACGAGGCCATCGGCGTGTTCTGCCGCGTGGTGGGTAATGGGGCATCGGATAACGTGATCCTGATCGGAATGAACGTGGCGGGCGCGGTGACCGAGGAGGAAAAGGCCTCTTTGCGCGAGAACTTCACCATGATCGACGGGGATTTCGGCGAAATCACCCGGCCCGATCTGGAGAATCCCGTGATCCTGGCTTCGGACAAGGCTCGCTACCTGCATGTGAAACGCGGGGACGTATTGCGCGCCCGATTTCAGGACATCTATGGCCGCAACCAGGCCGCGCGGCTGACCGTGGCGGGCATCTTCAAGCCGGCAAACATCTTCATGTCCGCGCCTGTCTTCGCCGACCTTCCGCGCTTGCGCGGAATCGTCGGATACACCAGCCACGATGTCGGTGGTTTGCGCTTGACCCTGCGGAATCCCAAAGAGACGGCCATCCCCGTCGCCGATGCTATCCATGCCGCGCTTTCACCTCCTTTGGCGGCGGCCCAGGGCCTGGTCTCCCGTGCGGATCCGGCGGACCCGGCGGACCCGGTGAAAGGGGCGCATTCCTCCCAAACGCCAAGCGGCGGAAGACCCGCGGCCGTCCGGACTAGCGTGCTCGGTTTCCAACCGGATACGGCTTCGTTGCTCCAGCTCTCCAAAGCGCTGGGTCTGCCCGGAGCAGACGCTCCCGGCCCGCGATCCGTGCTCGCGGGCCGGATTTTGGCTGATTCCCTTAATCTTAAGGCGGGTTCGCGGATCGCCTTTACCTACGCGGCCAAGCACGATGGCTCTGCCCAGCGCGCCGAGTTCAAGGTCACCGGTATGATACCCCCTGCGGCCGGCCTGCCCGGGAACCTGCTGCTGGTCAACGACAAGGATTTCTACGGGTTTTTCTACGCGGCCTGGCCCGAGCCGGTACGCGCCGGGGCGGGCGCCTTTCTGCCCGACTCCTCGCATCCGCTGTGGTCTTTGCTCGACCGGGAGTGGGTCCTGTTGGATCGCACGCATACCACCGAAGAGATGGAGGCCAAATACCGGAACGCGACCAAGTTCAAGACCCGCGCAACCCTGGTGGATGTGCTCACCATGTACGAGAGCGCCAGCATGATCGTTAAGCTGGAATACGCGCTCAATCTCATTACCCTATCCGCCGTGCTGATCCTGCTTTTCATCATCCAGGTGGGAGTGGTCAACACCTTGCGCATGACCATCCGGGAACGCACGCGGGAAATCGGGACCATGCGCGCCATCGGCATGCAGAAAGGTGAAGTGCGGGCGCAATTCCTGCTCGAAACCTTCTTCCTGGCCATCGCCGCTTGCATCGCCGGCGTGGCTCTGGCCTATCTGGGCATGGCCCTGTTGGGCCGCCTCACCTTTCAGGCCGTGGGCAATCCCCTTGCCATGCTGCTCGTGAGCGGGCACCTGAATTTCAAGCCCACCCTGCTCGGCGGCGGGCTCTACGTATCCCTCATCATCGCCATCGCCGTGGCCACCGCCTGGTTCCCCTCGCGCCGGGCGGCCAACCTGGCCCCCTCCGATGCGCTGAGACATTTCGGATGAAGCCGCCCCGATTCCCGGAGATACCATGCTGAAACGAATCCTGATCCTGGCCCTGTGCGCGATACCGGGGGTGTTCCCCTTTCCGGCACATGCAGACGTTGCGCCCCACCTCGCGCCTCGCGAAAAGGCGGCTTCCGCGTCCGTGGCCTCCGCGACCGTGGCCTCCGCGACCGTGGCCTCCACGGCCGTTCCCACCGGCGCCGCGATCCTGTCCCGCGTGCAGCAGAACACCAGCATGGTCTCGGACGTCTCCGCCACCGTGACCTTGACCCAGCAGAAGGCCGGGCAAGGCGTCAAGACCTTCCTCATGCATTTTTTCCGCCGGGATTCCGACGACTCTTTCTTGATCGCCTTCCTGTCCCCGGAATCGGAGAAGGGCAACGGCTACCTGAGGATGGGCGAGAACTTCTGGATGTACCGGCGCAATACCCGCGCCTTCCAGCACGTCAATCGCGATGAGAGCATCGGCGGCACCGATGCGCAAGGGGACGATTTCGAGGACCGGCCGATCACGGAGCTGTACGCGGCGGTCAAGGATGCCTCCGGGCGCGAAGC